>NZ_LFVW01000205.1:0-17729 GCF_001182915.1 Kitasatospora sp. MY 5-36 | reverse complement strand
CCCTCCCGCCAGGGCGAGGCCGTACCGGTCGCAGACGGGTGCGGCCAGCGCGGCCAGGCGCAGCTGGGCGGGGCCCGGGCGGAGGGACGCGTCGACGGCGTGCGGGACGGTGGTCACGCCTCCAGTCTGACGCGACCGCCCGCTCCGCGCGCCAGTCGCCGGGCGCCCGGAGCGCTACCGGGCGCCCCCAGGCACCTCCTCACGCCCCCCGGGCCCCCGGTTCCGCACGAGACGGCGGGGCTCACCAGCCGCCGAGCCGGGCCGCCGCCTCGTGCAGGGCGAGCTCCAGCAGCACCGGGTCGGTGAGCCGCCCGGAGCCGTCCGGCGGGACCAGCCAGCGCACGCCCCGGCTGCGGCGCCCGGGGTGCGGGACGACGATCCAGGTGCCCTCCCCCGCACCGCGCACGCCGGTGCCGATCCAGCGGGCGGCGGTGCCGACGGGCACCAGGAAGCTGACCTGCCCGCCCCCGAAGTCGGTGAGGACCGGACCGCGGGTGCGCGGGTCCAGGACCTCCGCGGCCGGGCGCCCGAGCCGTCCGGGGACGGAGAGGACGTCCCAACGCCGGCCGGCCGGCAGCAGCACCAGGCCCAGCCCGGTGCGCTCCCACTGGTCCCGGAAGGCCTCCGGGTCCGGTGCCGCCTGGGCGAGCCAGTGCAGTCCGGTGGTCTCCATGTCGTGTCCCCGCTTCTTGCCGTTCGTACTGTTCGGAGACGGCGGGAAGAGCGAGACCCGCCGTCACCAAGGAGAGGCGGACGGCGGGTCCCGATTACACGACTAGGGGCACCCGGCTACGGGCGTTCGTGGTTTCAACGGTTTCAACGGTTTCAACGGCTTCAGTCGTTTCGGCAGATCAGCGGTTCAGCATTTCAGCGTTCCAGTGGTTCAGCGTTTGAGCGGTTCAGCTGTCGAAGCCGAGCCCCAGCCGGTCGAGGGTGCGCAGCCAGAGGTTGCGGTGGCCGCCGTTGCGGTCCGCCCGCTCCAGCGACCGGGTGGTGAGTTCGATCCCGGCCCAGCGCACCGGCTCGGGCGGGAACGGCAGCGGCTTGCTGCGCACCATCTCCAGCGAGGTGCGCTCGGTGCGCTCGCCGGCCAGCAGGTCGAGCATCACCTCGGCGCCGAAGCGGGTCGCGCCGACGCCGAGCCCGGTGTAGCCGACCGCGTACGCGACCTTGCCCCGGTACCCGGTGTCGAAGAACGCCGAGAAGCGGCTGCAGGTGTCGATCGCGCCGCCCCAGGCGTGGGTGAAGCGCAGGCCCTCCAGCTGCGGGAAGCAGCGGAAGAAGTGGTTGGCCAGGGTGCGGAAGGTCTCCGGCCGCTGGTCGTACTCGTGCCGGACCTGGCCGCCGAAGTGGTAGACCGCGTCGTAGCCGCCCCAGAGGATCCGGTTGTCGGCGGAGAGCCGGAAGTAGTGGAACTTGTTGGCGCTGTCGCCGAGGCCCTGGCGCCCGCGCCAGCCGATCGCGGCGAGCTGCTCCTCGCTGAGCGGCTCGGTCATCAGCGCGTAGTCGTACACCGGGACGACGTACGGGCGGACCCGCTTGAGCAGCGACGGGAACACGTTGGTGCCGAGCGCGACCTTGCGGGCGAAGACCCGGCCGTACGGGGTGCGGACGGCCATGCCGCTGCCGTGCTCCCGCAGGTCGGTGGCCCGGGTGTGCTCGAAGATCCGCACGCCCTGGCCCAGGCAGGCGTCCTTGAGGCCCCAGGCGAGCTTGGCGGGGTGGACCATCGCCACGCCCTCCTTGTCCCAGAGGCCGCCGAGGAAGGTCGGCGAGTCGACCTCGGCGCGCAGCTGGTCGGCGTCCAGGACGGTGATGTCGAAGCCGTACCGGGCGACCGCCTCGGCGATCTCGTGGAGCTCCTCGACCTGGTGGGGCTGGGTGGCGACGTCGATCTCGCCGGTGCGCTCCCACTCGGCGTCGATGCCGTAGCGCTTGAGGGTGGCCTCGATGCCGTCGAGGTTGGCGGCACCGAGGCGTTCCAGCTGGGCCAGTTCGGACGGCCAGCGGTCCAGGCCGTTGCCGAAGCCGTGGGTCAGGCTGGCCGCGCAGAACCCGCCGTTGCGCCCGGACGCGGCCCACCCGACCTCGTTGCCCTCGACCAGCACGACGTCCAGCGAGGGGTCGCGTTCCTTGGCGATGAGGGCGGTCCACAGGCCGGAGTAGCCGCCGCCGACGACCAGCAGGTCGCAGGTGGTGTCGCCGACCAGGGCGGGCAGTGCCGCCGGCCGGCCGGGATCCTCCAGCCAGAAGGGGGTGGGCCTGGCGTCACTGAGTGCGCGGGCGGAGTCCATGCATTATCAGCCACTTTCTACGAATAGGTGATGGTTGTACTGGCCACCGTCGTCGACCGTACGTCAGGCGGTGGCCTTCCGGCGGTTGCCCAGCCACTGGCCGACGACGGTCAGCAGGACGGCCGCGAGAAACATCGCGGTGCCGATGACGTTCACCTGCACCGGGATGCCGCGCTGCGAGGCGCCCCAGACGAACATCGGGAAGGTGACCGTGGTCGGCCCCGAGTTGAACTGGGTGATGATGAAGTCGTCGAAGGAGAGCGCGAAACTGAGCAGCGCGCCCGCCGCGATGCCGGGCGCCGCCAGCGGCAGGGTGACCCTCAGGAAGGTCTGGACGGGGGTCGCGTAGAGGTCCTGGGCGGCCTGTTCGAGCCTCGGGTCCATGCTCATCACGCGCGCCTTGACCGCCGTCACCACGAAGCTGAGGCAGAACATGATGTGGGCGATGAGGATGGTGGTGAACCCGAACGGGATGCGCATGTTGAGGAAGAGCGTCCCGAGCGAGGCGGCCATGACCACCTCGGGCATGGCCATCGGCAGGAAGATCATCGCGGTGGTGGCCGAGCGGCCGCGGAAGCGGTAGCGGGCCAGCGCGAAGGCGACCATGGTGCCGAGCACGGTGGCGCCGATGGTGGCGAGCACCGCGATCTGCAGGCTGAGCGAGAGCGACTGGCACATGTCGGCCACGCCGCAGGGGTTGGTCCAGGCGTCGGTGGAGAACTCGTTCCACTCGTAGTTGAACTTGCCCACCGGCTTGTTGAACGAGAAGGCGAGCACGACCAGGTTGGGCAGCACCAGGTAGGCGAGGGCCAGCAGGCCGGCCAGCACCACCAGGTGGGCGCGGATCCACTTGGAAATCCGGGACATCAGACCAGATCCTCCGTCCCGGCCTTGCGCATGTAGACCGTCACCATGCCCAGGATCAGGGCCATCAGGATGAAGCTCAGCGCGGCGGCCGTGGGGTAGTCGAGCACGTTCAGGAACTGCTTCTGGATGCCGTTGCCGACCATCTGCTCGCTCGGCGAGCCCAGCAGCTGGGCGTTGATGTAGTCGCCGGAGGCGGGGATGAAGGTCAGCAGGGTGCCCGCGACCACGCCCGGCAGCGAGATCGGGAAGGTGACCTTGCGGAAGGTGGTGAACGGCCGGGCGTAGAGGTCGCCGGCCGCCTCGTGCAGGCGCGGGTCGATCCGCTCCAGCGAGGTGTACAGCGGCAGGATCATGAACGGCAGGAAGTTGTAGGTCAGGCCGCAGACCACGGCGAGCGGCGTGGCCAGCACCCGGTCGCCGCTGGTCAGGCCGAGCAGGTTGGTGACGTCCAGGACGTGCAGCGCGTTCAGCGCGCCGACCACCGGGCCGCCGTCGGACAGGATGGTCTTCCAGGCCAGCGTGCGGATCAGGAAGCTGGTGAAGAACGGCGCGATGACCAGGATCAGGATGACGTTGCGCCAGCGCTTGCTCGCCTTGAAGGCGATCGTGTACGCGAGCGGGTAGCCGACGGCCAGGCAGAGCACGGTGGCGACGGCCGCGTAGGAGAACGAGCGCAGGAAGTGCCACCGGTACTCGACCAGGGCGTCCCAGTAGGTCGATATGTGCCAGGTGACCTTGAAGCCCTCTTCGAGCGAGCCGCTCTGTAGCGAGGTCGACGCCTGGTAGACCAGCGGGACGGCGAAGAAGACGACCAGCCAGGCGATGCCGGGAAGCAGCAGCCAGTACGGGGTGAGCTTGCGCCTGGGCTTCGGCGCCGGTCCCTCCAGCGGTATGACCTGGGGTGGCGCGGCCGGGGTGGTGGTGGTCATGCGGCCTCCTCCGCGGTGCCCGCGTCGATCGCCTGGGCGGCGTCCAGGGCGAAGGAGTGCGCCGGGTTCCAGTGCAGCTGGACGGCCGCGCCGGGGACGATCCGCGCGTCGCGCTCCATGTTCTGCTCGAAGACGGTGACCTCCTGGCCGCCGTCGGTGCGCACCACGTACTGGGTGGAGACGCCGATGAAGCTGGAGTCGAGCACCGTGCCGGCCAGCCGGTTGCGGCCGTCGGCGACCGGCTCGGAGGCGTGGGTGATGGTGATCTTCTCCGGGCGCACGCCCAGGTGGACGCGCTTGGCGTCGGTGGCGCAGCGCGCCTTCGGCACCGCGAGGCGGGCGCCGGCCGCGCTGAGCAGCAGGTCGCCGCCCTCGGTGCCGGTGACCTCGGCGGGCAGCAGGTTGGACTGGCCGAGGAAGTTGGCCACGAAGGTGGTGGCGGGGTTCTCGTACAGGTCGGCGGGGGCGCCCAGCTGCTCGACCCGGCCGCCGTTCATCACCGCGATGGTGTCGGCCATGGTCATGGCCTCCTCCTGGTCGTGGGTGACGTGCACGAAGGTGATGCCGACCTCGGTCTGGATCCGCTTGAGCTCCAGCTGCATCTGGCGGCGGAGCTTGAGGTCGAGCGCGCCGAGCGGCTCGTCCAGGAGCAGCACCTGCGGGTGGTTGATCAGTGCGCGGGCGACCGCGACGCGCTGCTGCTGGCCGCCGGAGAGCTGGTGCGGCTTGCGCCGGGCGTACTGGCCGAGCTCGACCAGTTCCAGCATCTCCTCGACCTGCTTCCTGACGTCCTTCCTGCCGCGCCGGCGCAGGCCGAAGGCGACGTTCTCGAAGATGTCCAGGTGCGGGAAGAGCGCGTAGCTCTGGAAGACGGTGTTCACCGGCCGCTTGTACGGGGGCAGGGCGGTGACGTCCTGGCCGCCGATCAGGACGGTGCCGCTGGTGGGCTCCTCCAGGCCGGCGATCATGCGCAGGGTGGTGGTCTTGCCGCAGCCGGAGGCGCCGAGCAGGGCGAAGAACGAGCCCTGCGGGACGGTCAGGTCGAGCGGGTGGACGGCGGTGAAGGAGCCGTAGGTCTTGCCGATGCCGGTGAGCCGGACGTCGCCGCCGACGGCCGCGTCGCGCTGCTGGTCTGTCATGGGGTGGTGTCTTCCTGGGATTCTCTGCCGGGAGCGGGGGTCAGGCGCCGATGAGCTTGGAGAACTTCTGCTCGAAGTCGCTCTCCTCGCTCTCGGAGAGCGTGCGGAACACGTGCGCCCTGCCCGCCATCTCGGGGGTGGGTACGACCAGCGGGTTGGCCGCGGTGTCCGGGGCGATGCCGGCGAGCTCGTCCTTCATCCCGGTGACGGCGGAGACGAAGCCGATGCCCGCGACCAGCTGCGCCGCGATCTTCGGCTGATAGTAGAAGTCGATCAGCTTCTCCGCGTTCGCCTTGTGCTGGGCCCTGGCCGGGACCAGCATGTTGTCGGTCGAGGCGATGTAGCCCTTCTCCGGGATGACGAACTCGATGTCCGGGTTGTCGGCGCGCAGTTGGATCAGGTCGCCGCCCCAGGCGATGCAGGCCGCGATGTCGCCGGCGGAGAGCTCCTGGCCGTAGTCGTTGCCGGTGAAGCGGCGGATCTGCTTGCTGTCGACGGCCTTCTGGAGACGGGCGACCGCGCCGTCGAAGTCGTCGGCGGTGAACCTCTCGGTGCTCTTGCCCTGGTCCAGCAGGACCATCCCGATGCTGTCGCGCATCTCGGAGAGGAAGGTGACCCGGCCCTTGAGGTCGGGGTCGTCCAGCAGCTGGGAGACGCTGGTGACCTCCTTCCCCCTGGTCGCCTTCCGGTTGTACGCGACGACGGTCTGGATGCCGGCCCACGGGTAGGAGTAGAGCCGCCCCGGGTCCCAGTCGGGGGCGCGGAAGCGCGACTCGATGGTGGTGATCGCGGTGGTGACGTTCCCCGGGTTGAGCTTCTGCACCCAGCCGAGCCGGATCAGCCGGGCGGCCATCCAGTCGGTGAGCACCATCAGGTCGCGGCCGGTGTCCTGGCCGGAGGCGAGCTGCGGCTTGATCTTCCCGAAGAACTCGACGTTGTCGTTGACGTCCTCGTTGTACTTCACCTTGATCCCGGTGGCCTCGGTGAAGGCCTCCAGGGTGCCGTGCTTCTCCTTGTCCTTCTCGTCCGTGTCCACGTACAGCGGCCAGTTGGAGAAGGCGACCTCCTTCTGCGTCTCCGAGAGGTCCTTGGCGGCGTTCGCGGTCGAGTCGCCGGTCGCCCGGGGGGCCGCCGGGATCCCGCAGGCGGCCAGGGTGCCCGCTCCGGCGCTCAGCGCGGCGGCGCGCAGCAGGGTGCGGCGGCCGAGCGCGGCCCGGCCGCTGGTCAGACTGCGTTCCCAGGCCCTTCGGACCGGTTCGGGCAGACCGTCGGTGAGCTCGTTGAACGCCATGGAACGGGCCTCCTGGGGGAGATGGGGTGTGGGGGCACCCGCGTGGTCCGGGGGTTATCTGTCTCCGAAGACGGTGCGGTGCCAGTCCTTGCGGGCCACCGCGGTGGTGTCGAACATGACGTGCTTGACCTGGGTGTACTCGTCCAGCGAGTACTGGGACATGTCCTTGCCGTAGCCGGACGCCTTGTAGCCGCCGTGCGGCATCTCGCTGATGATCGGGATGTGGTCGTTGACCCAGACGCAGCCGGCCGCGATCTCCCGGGTGGCGCGCAGCGAGCGGTGCACGTTGCTCGTCCAGGCGGAGGCGGCCAGCCCGTACGGGGTGTCGTTGGCCAGCCGCAGGCCCTCGTCGTCGCCGTCGAAGGGCAGCACCACCAGCACCGGGCCGAAGATCTCGCCCTGCACGACCTCGCTGTCCTGGGCAGCGCCGGTGATCAGGGTCGGCCGGTAGTACGCGCCCCGGGTGAGGTCGGTGCCGTCGTGGCCCTTCTCCGGGGCCCGGCCTCCGGTGACCACGGTGGCGTACGAGCGGGCGCGCTCCACGAAGCCGGCCACCCGGTCCCGGTGGGCGTACGAGACCAGCGGGCCGAGGTCGGTGCGCGGGTTCAGCGGGTCGCCGATCCGGATCGCCGCGTACAGCTCGGCCACCCCGGCCACGAAGGCGTCGTACAGCGGGCGCTGGACGTAGGCGCGGGTGGCGGCGGTGCAGTCCTGGCCGCCGTTGATCAGCGAGGCCGCGACCGCTCCGTGCACCGCGGCGTCCAGGTCGGCGTCGTCGAAGACCACGAACGGGGCCTTGCCGCCGAGCTCCAGGTGGGTGCGCTTGACGCCCGCGGTGGCGATCTCGGCGACCCGCTTGCCGACGCCGGTGGAACCGGTGAAGGAGACCATCGCGACGTCCGGGTGCCCGACCAGGTGCTCGCCCGCGGTGCGCCCGGCGCCGGTGACCACGTTGACCACGCCGTCCGGGATGCCGGCGGCGGTGCAGGCCCGGGCGAACATCAGCGAGGTCAGCGGGGTCAGCTCGGCCGGCTTGAGCACGATGGTGTTGCCCGCGGCGATCGCCGGGAGGATCTTCCAGGCGGCCATCTGCAGCGGGTAGTTCCATGGCGAGATCGAGCCGACCACGCCGACCGCCTCGCGCCGCACGTACGAGGTGTGGTCACCGGAGTACTCGCCGGCCGCCTTGCCCTCCAGGTTGCGGGCGGCGCCGGCGAAGAAGGCGGCGTTGTCGACGGTGCCGGGCACGTCGAACTCGGTGGCCAGCTTGACCGGCTTGCCGGTCTGCGCGGTCTCCACCCGGGCCAGGTCGTCGGCCGCCCCGGCCAGGACGGCGGCCAGCCGGGTGAGCGCCTCGGAGCGCGCACCGGGGGTGGCCGAGGACCAGCCGGGCAGGGCGGCCCGGGCGGCGGCGACGGCGGTGTCCACGTCCCCGGCGGTGGCCAGCGCGACCTGCTCGACCACGCTGCCGTCGGCGGGGTTGACGACCTGGAAGGGCTCGCCGCTCCCCCTGGTCTGGCGTCCCGCGATGTACTGCGCGCCCGGGCCGAAGTCGGTCAGGTCCATCTGGTTCCTCCAAGTGCCGTGGTTCGACCGCTGCGGGGTCACGCGTCCGCGGTGGGGGTCTGCGGTCCCGCTGACCTTGCCTGCTGCGGGGTTGGGGTGACAAGGGTCACTTCGACAACCTCGGCACGAAGGGCCTTACAGGGTGCAAGGGTGCGGGCAGGGCAACAGGTCGTCGGGGGGATGGATGATTTACCTGACACCCTGACTGCACGCCCCTGACCGCACACCCCGACCGCGTCACCCTGACCGCGTCACCCGAAACCAGAACGCCCGGAGCCCCGGCTCCGCTCTCCACAGCCCCGGAGGCCCGCGATGCTCCCCACCGTCGCCCGAGTCCTCGACCTCGACGTGATGCGGCGCGGCCTGCCCCAGGTGGTGGCCGGCGCCGACCACCTGGAGCGGCCGGTCCGCTGGGTCCACGTCAGCGAACTGCCCGACGTCGCCGGGATGCTCCGCGGCGGCGAACTGGTGCTGACCACCGGCATCGCCCTGCCCGAGGACCGCGAGGGCCTGGCCCGCTACGTGCGCGAGCTGGACGAGGTCGGGGTGGCCGGCCTGGTCGTCGAGTTCGGGCGGCGCTACTTCGACTCGCTCCCCCGCGCCCTGGTCAACGCCGCCGAGCAGCGCGGACTGCCGCTGATCACGCTCCGCCGCGAGCTGCGCTTCGTCGCCGTCACCGAGGCCGTGCACGCCCTGGTGGTCAACTCCCAGCTGGAGCAGCTGCGGATCTCCGAGTCGGTCCACCAGGTCTTCAACGAGCTGGTGGTGGAGGGCGCCGAGCCGCCCGAGGTGATCCGCCAGGTGTCCCGGATGGCCGGCGCCCCCGTCGTCCTGGAGAACCTGGCCCACCAGGTGCTCGCCCACGACGCCGCCGGACGCCCGGAGGCCGAGGTGCTGGAGGACTGGGAACGCCGCTCGCGCGGCGTCCGTCCGGCCGGGCGCACCGGCCACGACCCGCGCAGCGGCTGGCTGGTCACCACCGTCGGAGCCCGCGGCCAGGACTGGGGCCGGCTGGTGCTGGTGCAGGAGCCCGGCCCGCTGCCCGAGGGCGAGGCCCACCCGCACACCATGCTGCTGGAGCGCGGCGCCTCCGCGCTGGCGCTCAACCGGCTGGTGGTGCGCGACCGGGAGAGCCTGGAGCGGCAGACCCACCGCACCCTGCTGTCCGGCATCCTCACCCACGCGCTGACCGTCTCCGAGGCGGCGCTGCGCGCCCAGGCCCTCGGCATCCCGCTGGAGGGCCGCCGGCTGGTCGGCGTGGTGCTGCGGCAGCGGCGCGGCCCGATCCCGGCCGCGCTGGAGGCGCAGGCCCGGCTGCGCGACTTCACCGAACTGGCCGCCGGCGCCGTCCGGGCCTGCCGGCTGACCGCCCTGGTCGGCGCGCTGGACGACGAGGCCGTCGGGCTGCTGATCACGCTCGGCACCCAGCAGGACGAGCACGCCTCGCTGGACGCCCTCTCCGCCGCGCTGCGCCGGATGTCCGCCGAGGCCGGACGGGAGGGCGGCGACCCGGCGGGCCCGGTGGTCGCGGTCGGCTCCTCGGTCGGCTCGGTGCGCGACGCCCGGCGCACCCTGCTGGAGGCCACCCAGGTCGCCGACGCCGCCCTGCACGACGCGCCCGGCGGCCGCAGCTCCTCCTACTACCGCCTGCCGGACGTCCGACTGCGCGGCCTGCTCCACCTGCTGCGCGACGACGCCCGGCTGCAGACCTACGTGGAGCGGGAGTTGGGCCCGCTGCTGGCCCACGACGCCGAGCACAACGGCCAGTTGGTGCAGATGCTGCGGATCTACCTGGAGCAGGGCCGGAACAAGTCGGCCGCGGCGGACGCCGCGCACCTGTCCCGGCCGTCCTTCTACGACCGGCTGCACAAGGTCGAGCGGATCCTCGGCATCGACCTCGACCAGGTGGAGTCCTGCCTCTCCCTGCACGTGGCGCTGCTCGCCCTGGACGCCGTCCGGCGGTAGCGATCACACCCCGGTGATGCGCCCCCAGACCTTGTGCAGCTCGGGCCGCTCGGCCGAGGTGACGTCGCGCATGGTGTGCAGCCGGGCGCGCATCCCGTCGGTCGGGAACACCAGCGGGTTCTCGGCGAGTTCGGCCTTCTCCTTGTCGCCGCTGGCCGCCAGCACCTCGCGGGCGGCCGGCACCGGGCAGATGTACTGGACGAACGCGGCGAGTTCGGCGGCCACCTCGGGCTGGTAGTAGTAGTCGATCAGCAGCTCGGCGTTGCGCTTGTGGGCGGCCCGGTTGGGGATCATCAGGCTCTCCGCCCACAGCTCGCCGCCCTCCTCCGGCACCACGAACTCGATGTCCGGGTTCTCGGCGGTGAGCTGGACGGCGTCGCCGGAGTAGGCCTGGCAGGCGAGCGCCGCACCGGAGGCGAGGTCGCTGGTGTAGTCGTTGCCGGTGAAGCGCCGGACGTGGCCGCTGTCCACCGTCTTCTGCACCAGGTCCATCGCCCGGCGCGCGTCGTCGTCGGTGAACTTCGCGATGTCCGCGCCCTGGGAGAGCATCAGCAGCCCGAGCGCCTCGTCCAGCCCGGCGAACAGCGTGACCCGGCCCTTGAGGTCGGGCGCCCACAGGTCGGCGGTGGACCTGATCTCCCGGCCGAGCGCCTTGCGGTTGTAGGCGATGCCGGTGATCCCGGACTGCCACGGCACGCTGCGCCGGCGCCCGGGGTCGAAGGCCGGGTCGGCCAGCTGCGGGTCCAGGTTGGCCGTGACGTTGGGCAGGTTGGCCCGGTCCATCGCCTGCACCCAGCCCAGCGAGACGTACCGCCCGGCCATCCAGTCGCTGATCACCATCAGGTCCCGGCCGGGGGCGGCGCCCTGGGTGAGCACCGGGCTGATCTTGCCGAAGAACTCGTCGTTGTCGTTGATGTCCTCGGTGTAGCCGACCGCGATCCCGGTCTTCTCGCTGAAGGCGTCCAGGGTGGGGCGCCCGCCCGCGTCGTCGGTGTCGATGTACTGCGTCCAGTTGGAGAAGACGAGCCGCTTGTCGCCCTCCGAACGGTCCGGCGCCGAGCGGCGGTCCTCGGCCACGTACGCGGACGGGATGCCGCAACCGGTCAGCACGCCGGCGCCGAGCAGCGCGGCCCCGCCGAGCACGGAACGCCGGCGGACGGGGCTGGAGGCGGGAGGACGGCGGGTCAGGGTGGAGCTGCTGGGCATGAGCGGCCTTCCGGAGCGTGGGACGGCCCCGGGCACGCGGGTGCTCGGGGCCGTCCTGGTTGGTACGTCAGACAGTGTGCGCGTCGGTGAGCGACAGCACCTCGTCCAGGACCGCGAGGCCGGTCTTGGCCTCCTCCTCGGTGACGGTGCACGGCGGGACGACGTGGAAGCGGTTCATGTTGACGAACGGCCAGAGCCCGCGCTGCTTGCAGGCCGCGGCCAGCTCGCCCATCGGCGCGTTGGCGGCGCCGGCCGCGTTGTAGGGCACCAGCGGCTCGCGGGTCTCCCGGCTCTTCACCAGGTCGAGCGCCCAGAACACGCCGAGGCCGCGGACCTCGCCGATCGACGGGTGCCGCTCGGCCAGCTCGCGCAGGCCGGGGCCGAGCACCGTCTCGCCGATGTGCTTGGCGTTCTCGACGATGCCCTCCTCCGCCATGGTGGTGATGGTCGCCACCGCGGAGGCGCAGGCCAGCGGGTGGCCGGAGTAGGTGAGCCCGCCGGGGAAGGGCCGCTCGGCGAAGGTGGCCGCGATCTCGGCGCTGATCGCCACGCCGCCCAGCGGCACGTAGCCCGAGTTGACGCCCTTGGCGAAGGTGAGCAGGTCCGGGGTGACGCCCCAGTGGTCGGCGGCGAACCACTCGCCGGTGCGGCCGAAGCCGGCCATCACCTCGTCCAGGATGAACACGATCCCGTAGCGGTCGCAGATCTCCCGCACCCCGGCCAGGTAGCCGGCCGGCGGGACCAGGATGCCCGCGGTGCCGACCACGGTCTCCAGGATGATCGCCGCGACGGTGCCGGGCCCCTCGAACGCGATCACCTGCTCCAGGTGCTCCAGCGCGCGCTCGCACTCCTGCGCCTCGTTCTCGGCGTGGAAGTTGGAGCGGTAGGCGTACGGCCCCCAGAAGTGCACCACGCCGGAGACGCCGCTCTCGTTGGGCCAGCGCCGCGGGTCGCCGGTGAGGGCGATCGCGTTGGCGGTGGCGCCGTGGTACGAGCGGTAGGTGGACAGCACCTTCTGCCGGCCGGTGTGCAGCCGGGCCAGCCGGATGGCGTTCTCGTTGGCCTCGGCGCCGCCGTTGGTGAAGAAGATCTTGTCCAGGTCGCCGGGGGTGCGCTCGGCGATCAGCCGGGCGGCCTCGCTGCGCGCCTCGACCGCGAAGCCGGGGGCGATGGTGCAGAGCTTCGCCGCCTGCTCCTGGATCGCGGCGACCACCTTCGGGTGCTGGTGGCCGATGTTGGTGTTGACCAGCTGCGAGGAGAAGTCGAGGTAGCGGTTGCCGTCGTAGTCCCAGAAGTACGAGCCCTCGGCGCCGGCCACCGCGAGGGGGTCGATCAGCGCCTGGGCGGACCACGAGTGGAAGACGTGCGCGCGGTCGACGGCCTTGACGGCCTGGCCGGCGGCTGAGTCAGCGGTGGGAATGCTCATGCCGGTAAGGCTAGGGCGGGCCCGTCCCCGAAGGGCAGTTCCATCCTGTCAGCCGGTCGCGCCAACCGTCGACAGGGTGCAAAGACACAGGGCCCGGGTCGAGAAGACCCGGGCCCATGGTCGGTTCATACGACCTGAATCAGATCGCGGTCATACCTCGTCCGACGGTCACGACCCGCTCAGATCGCGGTCATACCTCGTCCAACGGTCACGACCCGCTCAGATCGCGGTCATGACGTGCTTCACCCGGGTGTAGTCCTCGAAGCCGTACGCCGACAGGTCCTTGCCGTAGCCGGACTTCTTGAAGCCGCCGTGCGGCATCTCGGCGACCAGCGGGATGTGGGTGTTGATCCAGACGCAGCCGAAGTCCAGGCGGCGCGACATCCGCATGGCGCGGGCGTGGTCCTTGGTCCACACCGAGGAGGCCAGCGCGAACTCGACGCCGTTGGCGTACTCGACGGCCTGGTCCTCGTCGGTGAACTTCTGCACGGTGATGACCGGGCCGAAGACCTCATTCTGGATGATCTCGTCGTCCTGGTTCAGGCCGGAGACGACGGTCGGGGCGTAGAAGTACCCCTTGTCGCCGACCCGGTGGCCGCCGGCCTCGACCTTGGCGTGGGCGGGCAGCCGCTCGATGAAGCCGGAGACCTGCTTCAGCTGGTTGGCGTTGTTCAGCGGGCCGTAGAGCACGTCCTCGTCGTCCACGCCGCCGGTCTTGGTCTCGGCCGCGGCCTTGGCCAGCGCCTCGACGAAGGCGTCGTGGATCGACTCGTGGACCAGCACGCGGGTGGCGGCCGTACAGTCCTGGCCGGCGTTGAAGTAGCCCGCCACCGAGATGCCCTCGACGGCCTCGGCGATGTCGGCGTCCTCGAAGACCACGACCGGGGCCTTGCCGCCCAGCTCCAGGTGGACGCGCTTGACGTCCTTGGAGGCGGACTCGGCGACCGAGATGCCGGCGCGCACCGAGCCGGTGATGGAGGCCATCGCCGGGGTCTTGTGCTCGACCATCAGCTTGCCGGTCTCGCGGTCGCCGCAGATGACGTTGAAGACGCCGGCCGGCAGCTCCAGCTCCTTGAGCACGCCGCCGATGATCTCGGCCAGCAGCACGGTGGAGGCCGGGGTGGTGTCGGAGGGCTTCAGCACGACGGCGTTGCCCGCGGCGATGGCCGGGGCGAACTTCCAGACGGCCATCATCATCGGGTAGTTCCACGGCGCGACCTGGGCGCAGACGCCGACCGGCTCGCGGCGGATGATCGAGGTCATCCCGTCCATGTACTCACCGGCGGCCTTGCCCTCCAGCATGCGGGCCGCACCGGCGAAGAACCGGATCTGGTCCACCATCGGGCCGATCTCCTCGGAGAGGGTCAGCGCGCGGGGCTTGCCGGTGTTGCGCACCTCGGTGTCGACGATCTCGTCGGCGCGGGCCTCGACCGCGTCGGCGATCTTGAGCAGCAGCTTCTGCCGGGTGCTCGGGGTGGAGTCGCGCCAGATCGGGAACGCGGCGGCGGCCGAGGCCATGGCGGCGTCCACGTCAGCGGCACCGGACAGCGGCGACGTCGCGTAGACCTCGCCGGTGGTCGGGTCGACGATGTCGAGCGTGCGGCCGTCGACCGCGTCGACGAACTCACCGTTGATGTAGTTGCGCAGCGTACGAAGGTCGCTCACGGATCTCTCCTCGGTCTGGGCCTGCGGCGTTGCAGATTCCGGCGCCATGGTACGTCGGCGGGTCCGGCGTACGAAGGGTCCCGAGTGGCCGCACCCGGAGCGGCGCGGTCCACTGGTGGCGGTACGTGCGGCGGCCCTCGGGGGCGCGCGCGTACGGTGCCAGGGTAGCCGCACGACTGCTGGTATCGACAGGCGGAGTGCGCTCCGGCAATGAAATCCGCATACGTTTTCCAAGATCACGACGAAATCAGCAGTTTCCACGCTTGCGAACGCGCGAACGATCAGGCACAGTGGCCGCGTGGCCAACCGCGACCGGAACGCCAGCGTTCCCCTCGACGCCGCCTCCAAGGCGATCATCGAGCAGCTCCAGGAGGACGGGCGCCGCCCGTACGCCGCCATCGGCAAGGCCGTCGGCCTGTCCGAGGCGGCCGTGCGGCAGCGCGTCCAGAAGCTGCTCGACCAGGGCGTGATGCAGATCGTCGCCGTCACGGACCCGCTCACCGTCGGCTTCACCCGCCAGGCGATGGTCGGCATCCGGGTCGAGGGCGACATCGAACCCGTCGCCGACGCGTTGGCCGCCCTCGACGAGGTCGACTACGTCGTCTGCACCGCAGGCTCGTTCGACCTCCTGGCCGAACTGGTCTGCGAGGACGACGAGCACCTGCTCGAAATGATCAACAAGCGCATCCGCGCGCTTCCCGGCGTGCGGAGCACCGAGAGCTTCGTTTACCTGAAGCTCCGGAAACAGACCTACACCTGGGGCACCCGATGACAGCCGACCCGGCGCAGAAGGACCTTTCCAAGACCGCCTACGACCACCTGTGGATGCACTTCACCCGCATGTCGTCGTACGAGAACTCCCCCGTGCCGACGATCGTCAAGGGCGAGGGCACCTACGTCTGGGACGACAAGGGACGCAAGTACCTCGACGGCCTCGCCGGCCTGTTCGTCGTCCAGGCCGGCCACGGCCGTGAGGAGCTCGCCGAGGCCGCCGCCAAGCAGGCCAAGGAGCTCGCCTTCTTCCCGGTGTGGAGCTACGCCCACCCGAAGGCCGTCGAGCTGGCCGAGCGCCTGGCCAACTACGCCCCGGGCGACCTGAACAAGGTCTTCTTCTCCACCGGTGGCGGCGAGGCCGTCGAGACCGCCTGGAAGCTCGCCAAGCAGTACTTCAAGCTGACCGGCAAGCCGACCAAGTACAAGGTCATCTCGCGCGCCGTCGCCTACCACGGCACCCCGCAGGGCGCCCTGTCGATCACCGGCCTGCCGGGCCTGAAGGCCCCGTTCGAGCCGCTGGTCCCGGGCACCCACAAGGCGCCCAACACCAACATCTACCGCGCCCCGGCCTTCCTCGAGGGCCCCGACGGCACGGTCGACCCCGAGGCCTACGGCCGCTGGTGCGCCGACGAGATCGAGGTGGCCATCCTCAACGAGGGCGCCGAGACCGTCGCCGCCGTCTTCGTCGAGCCGGTGCAGAACGCCGGTGGCTGCTTCCCGCCGCCGCCCGGGTACTTCCAGCGCCTGCGCGAGATCTGCGACCGCCACGACGTGCTGCTGGTCTCGGACGAGGTCATCTGCGCCTTCGGCCGCCTGGGCACCATGTTCGGCGCCGACAAGTTCGGCTACCAGCCCGACATGATCACCTGCGCCAAGGGCATGACCTCGGGCTACTCCCCGATCGGCGCCACGATCATCTCGGACCGCCTCGCCGAGCCGTTCTACAAGGGTGACAACACCTTCCTGCACGGCTACACCTTCGGTGGCCACCCGGTCTCCTCCGCGGTGGCGCTGGCCAACCTCGACATCTTCGAGCGCGAGGGCCTGAACCAGCACGTGCTCGACAACGAGTCGGCGTTCCTGGGCACCCTGGACAAGCTGCGCGACCTGCCGATCGTCGGCGACGTCCGCGGCAACGGGTACTTCTACGGCATCGAGCTCGTGAAGGACAAGGTCACCAAGGAGTCCTTCAACGACGAGGAGGTCGAGCGCGTCCTCTACGGCTTCCTGTCGAAGGCCCTCTTCGACAACGGCCTGTACTGCCGCGCCGACGACCGTGGCGACCCGGTCATCCAGCTGGCCCCGCCGCTGATCTCCGACCAGTCGACCTTCGACGAGATCGAGCAGATCCTGCGGACCAGCCTCACCGACGCGTGGGCGAAGATCTGATCCCCTGAGCCTTCTTCCCCACCCTCCGCCGAAGGGCGGCCCCGCTCCCCGCGGGGCCGCCCTTCGGCGTCCCCGGTCCGCTCAACATCACAGTCGTACGACCAAACATGCCTGAATGCGGGTGATTTGCCCGTGATGGACCAGTGCGCCGCAACCGCGACCCGGCCCCCTCGTTCTAATCTGACGACTGTCATATCCCTGCGGCCACCCAGGATGGATCCTCATGTCAGCGGCACCGCCTGACAACGACGTGCTGTGGGCCCGAGGGATCGTCAAGTCCCATGACGGCACCCCCGCCCTGCGCGGCATCTCGATCGGCGTCCGCGAGGGCGAGGTGCTCGCCGTCACCGGCCCGCGCGGCTCCGGCAAGAGCACCCTGCTCGGCTGCCTCTCCGCGCAGCTCCCGGTCGACGAGGGCGAGGTCTGGTTCAACAGCGCCCCCGTGCACACCCTCGCCCGGGCCGGCCGCGAACGGCTGCGCCGCGACCGCTTCGGCTTCGTCGGCTCGGAGCCCCACCTGGTGCCCGAACTGACCGCCCGGGAGAACGTCGCCCTGCCGCTGCTGCTCGCCGGGGCCGGCAACAAGGCCGCCTACACCGCCGCCGACGAGTGGCTGGAACGCCTCGACGTCGGCGACTGCGCCCGGCTGCGCCCCGAGCGGCTCGTCCAGAGCCGGCGCCAGCGGGTCGCCGTCGCCCGCGCCCTGGCCCCGCTGCCGCCCGTGGTCTTCGCCGACGACCCCACCGCCCCGCTGCACCGCGAGGCCGCCGACCAGGTCATGCGGATACTGACCAGCGCGGCCCGGTCCCACCAGCTCACCCTCGTCCTGGCCACCCACGACGCCGAACTCGTCCGGTTCGCGGACCGCGCCGTCGCCCTCGTCGACGGACGGCTCACCGCCCCCGTCGCCCCCGTCCCCCGCGGCACCACCGCCCCCGGGGCCAACGGGGCGCCCGCCGTCACGGCCACCCGCCGCTGACGGCGCCGGGCCGCCGAACGCCGAGCCACCGAACGCCGCCGAGCCGCTGAAAGAGTCGACGTGTTCTATCTCCGTCTGGCCCGGGGCTACCGGGTGCCCGACCTCGGCCGCTGGCTGCTCACCGCGCTGGCCGCCGCCGTGGTCGCCGCCTTCCTGCTGCGCTCCCTCGGCCGGGCGATGAGCGACCCGGCCGGCGGCGCCGGCCCGCTGGCCCGGCTGCTCTGGTGCCTGCCCCCGCT
>NZ_LFVW01000204.1:0-17821 GCF_001182915.1 Kitasatospora sp. MY 5-36 | reverse complement strand
GCCCGGCCGCGCTGGACCCTGGCCCGGCTCGCGCACCTGCTGCGCGACGAACGGCGCCGGCTCGACGAACTGGCCGCGGGGAACCTGGCCGTACGGGCCGGCTTCGCCGTCGGCTACGCCCGGCTGCCGGAGCCGACCCGCCGGACGTTCCGGCTGCTCGGACTGCTCGACGCGCCCGACTTCGCGCCGTGGGTCGCGGCGGCGGTGGCGGACATCCCGCCGGAGCGGGCCGAGCGCCAGCTGGAGGAGCTGATCGACGCCCAGCTCCTCCAGGAGACCGGCACGGAGCCGCACCTGCGCTACCGCTTCCACGACCTCGTCCGGCTGTACGCGCGCGAGCACGCCGAGGCCGCGGACGAGCCGGCCGCCCGCACCGCCGCGCTCGGACGGGCCTTCGGCGCCTGGATCTGGCTGGCCGAGCAGGCGGCCGACCAGGTGCCCGGGCCGTGCTTCGCGCCGATCCACGGCACCGCGCCGCGCCACCCGATGCCGTCCGGCGTCGCGGCGGCGCTGCTGGACGACCCGATGGCCTGGTTCGACGCCGAGCAGCCGGCCCTGGACGCGAGCGCCCGGCAGGCCGCCGCGCTGCGCATGGTGCCGGTGGCCTGGGACCTCGCCGCCTGCCAGGAGAAGTACTGCGACGTGCGCGGCCTGTACGACGAGTGGCGCACCACCCACCTGGCCGTCCTCCAGGCCTGCCGGTCGGCCGGTGACGGCCTGGGCACCGCCGTGCTCACCCGCGGCCTGATCGAGGTGACGACCTGGACCACCCCGGCCGACGGCTCCGGCACGGCCGTCGACCTGGCGGACGGCGCCCAGACGATGGTCGCCCTGGAGGAGCGGGCGCGGCACCTGCGGCGCCTGTTCGAGGAGGCCGGGGAGGAGCGCGGGGCCGCCGACGCCCTCGTCCTGACGGCCTGGAGCCTGGTCGCCCAGGGCCGCGCGCAGGAGGCCCTGGACGCCGGCCACCGTGCCCTGGACCTCGCCACCGCCCACGACCACCCGGGCGGCGAGGCCCGGGCGCACCAGATCATCGCCATCGCCCACGGGGAGACGGACCTCGACCGCACGATCGAGCACCTCACCGAGACGCTGCGGCTGGCGCGGCTGATCGGCAACACCCGCTTCGAGGCGACCGCGATCCAGTTCCTGGGAGCCGCCCACGGCCGGGCCGGCCAGGTGGAGCGGGGCGGCGAGCTGCTCCTGCGCTCGCTCGCCATGGCCCGCTCGCTCAAGGACCGCTACGTGGAGGCGTTCTCGTTGCTGTACCTGGCCACGCTGTACGCGGCCACCGGCGACGGCCGCGCCCGGGAGACGGCCGAGGCCGCGCTGGCCATCGCCCGCCGCTTCGACCTGGGGCACCATCTCGCCCAGGCCCTCGGCATCCTCGGGGAGCTGGACCTGGCGGCGGGGGACCACGCCTCGGCCGTCGCCCACCTGGAGGAGTCCGTGCTGGTGTGGCGCGCCCGCGGCTGGCGCTCCTTCCTCGCGGAGGCGCTCCGGGCGCTCGGCCGGGCCTACGAGGCGGCCGGGCTGCCGGAGTCGGCCGCGCGGGTGCTCACGGAGGCGCGGGAGCTGAGCGACGTCCGGTAGCGGCCGGGGCCGGGGCCGGGGCCGGGGCCGTTGCCGCAGCCGCGGCCGTACCGGTCGCGGGCCGCAGCCGTCAGTGATTGGTAAGCGATCGGTAAGCGCCCCTGCCTAGGCTCGATCCCCACGGCACGGGACAGGCGTACGCGTCAGTCCCGTACGCGCCGCATGGGCTGCCGGTCGGGTCCGCGCAGGGGACGGACCCGGCCGGAGGTGCGGCCGTCGGGACCGCGGCATCCGTCGGTGCGCGACATCTGTCGGCCGACGGGATCCGTCGCCCGGGCCGGGGCTCAGGCGAGGGCGGCGTCGAGGAAGGTGTGCCAGGCGGCGTGGACGCGCCGGGCGTGGGACCCGTCGGAGCTGTCGGACTCGTCGTCGACCCCGGCGAGCAGGTCCAGCAGCAGGCCGCGGAGGACGGCGAGCACCACGGTGGGGTTCGCCCGGGTGCCGTCGAGGACGCGTTCCAGCGGTGGCAGCCACTCCTCCAGCGAGGCGGTGCCGAAGTCCGGCCACGGCCCGCGCCGGCCGAAGGCGCGGACGTACCCCTCGAAGAACAGCCGCAGCGCCCCTCGGTGTTCGGGCTGCGTCAGCCACTCCCAGAGCAGGTCGAGGGTCTCGCGGGCGCTGCCGCCCTCGGCCTCGGACCGCTCCAGCAGCGCCAGTTGCTCGGCCCGTCCGACCGCCAGGACCTCCCGGACCAGCTGCTCCTTCGACCCGAACAGGTACAGCAGCACGCGCGGGCTGGAGCCGATCCCGGCCGCCAGGGGGCGGAGGGAGAGGTCGGACACGTTGTGCTCGGCGACGTAGCGGACGGTCGCCGCGAGGAGGTCCTCGCGGCGCGGGGACGGCTGCCGGGCCGACGCGCGCCGAGGGGATGAGGGACGGGGCGACGGGTGGGAGGGCGCGTTGGTGGGAGCGGACACGTGCTCTATCGTTTCACTGAAACGAGTGTTTCAGTGAAAGGGGACGCCGCATGGCCGCCACCGCACCCGCGACCATCCGCGAGGCCCTCCGGCCCGGAGACCTGGGCGCCGTCGCCGCCCTGCACGGCGTCCTCTACTCCCGCGAGTACGGCATGGACGCGACCATGGAGGCCTATGTCGCCGCCGGGATGGCCGAGTTGGTGCTGGCCCGGGCCCGTGAGGGCGGCGCGGCACCCGGCCGCCTGTGGGTCGCCGAGATCGACGGCCGGGTGGTCGGCGCCACCGGTCTCGTCCGGGCGGAGGAGCGCCCCGGCTGGGGCCAGCTGCGGTGGGTGATCCTCGACCCGGACGCCCGGGGCCGGGGGCTGGGCCGCCGGATGCTGGAGACGGCCCTGGACGAGGCCCGGGCCCGTGCGTACGAGGGCGTGCTGCTCTGGACGGTCGAGGGACTCGGCGCCGCCCACCACCTCTACGCGACGGCCGGGTTCGAGCTCACCGTCTCCCGCCCGGCCCGCAAGTTCGGCGTCGACGCGGTCGAGCAGCGGATGGACCTGCGGTTCTGAGGGGACGGCGGTCGGGCGGGCGCGCGGGTTCGCCCCCGTGCTCGGCGCGCGCCGTCGCCCACCGCCGTCCCGTCCTGCGGTTCCCGGTGCTCAGGTCTTCACGGTGAGCCAGGCGCCGAGGCCGCTGCAGCCGCGCGCGTCGTAGGTGGTGCTGCGGAACCCGGCCGGGATCGGCGAGTACGGGCAGGTCCAGACGCCGTTGCGGACCAGCTCGTGGTACCAGGCGCCGACGCCGCTGCACCCCTGAGCGTCGTAGTTCGTCAGCACGTAGCCGGAGACGATCGGCGAGCCGGAGCAGGTCCAGAGGCGGTCCTGCGCGGGCCGCTGGTACCACGAGCCGTGGTTGTTGCAGCCGCCGGCGTTGTACATGGTGATGACGTAGCCGGCCGGGACGGGCGCCCCGGAGCAGCTCCAGCCGCCGGCCGCGGCGGCCGCCGAGGCTGGGGAGGCCGCAGAGGCCGTGCCGGCCGCCGTCGTGCCGGTGAGGGCGGCCGCGAGCACGGCGACCGTGGCGGCCGCCCTCCCCGTACGGGTCATCAGCTTGCGGAGGATCGTGGTCACGGCGACACCGTTCCGATCGGTCGTCTCCCCGCCGTCGGTGCGGCGCGGGGAGGGTGTAACAGCGGGGATGCGCCGCACCTTAGCGGCGGTGATCAGGTCGCTGATAGATCCAGATCGATACATCGACGGACCTGACCGAAAACGATCCCAACTGACCGTCATCGCGCCGCCCGGCCATGCTCCGGACGGCGGTCGCCGGATGCGTCCGGTTGGTCGTCCCACACGCCGCCCGCCCCTGCCCGGACCTCCCGCAGGACCGTCCCGCTGACCAGGGCGTTCGGGCGGATCCGGCAGGAAATCCGTCACGCTCCGTAGTGCTTCCGATTGCCGCGTGCCTCCGGCCGGAGAAATCTTGTGGATGCTCGACCGCCCGATTTCTCCCGATTCTCCCAAGGAGCCCCACGTGTCATTCCCAGCCCGTCCTCGAACCCGCCCGTCCGCCTGGCCGGCGACCGTCGCCGCCCTCCTCTCCCTCTCCGGGATCTGGACCGGAGCCGTGACGGCCGAGGCCGTTCCGACGCCGTCCGCCCTGCCGGCGGCCGCCGGTATCACGGCCACCGGTCAGACGCCCGGCGCCTATTCGGACTGGACCTTCAACACCACCGACACCGTGACGGACGTCGACTTCCGCAACACCGTGGTCACCAGCCCGGGAGACGGCGACCTCCAGTTCAAGGACGGGACCGAGGGCTCGCACTGCTGGAACAACGAGGGTGAGGGCCAGCACCTGCAGTGCTCCAACACCACCGTCAACCACGGCCGTCCCGTCACCGGGGACACCTACGCCTTCCATGTGGAGATCGACCCCGTGACCCACTGGGCGAAGGTCACCGTGAGCGACGAGACCGCCGGCACCAGCTTCGTCCTGGGCGAGGCCCTGCTGCCGAACTCCTCGAAGATCCAGCACAGTTGGAGCAGCTGGGTGGAGTACTTCGACTGGAACGACTCCCGGTACGTGTGCGACGACAACGCGTACGCCGAAAACCGGTGGGGCAAGATGACCGGCAACGGCGGCACCCTCACCGCCGAGAACACGGGAACGTCGACCAGCGGCACCTGTCAGGACATGGTCCGGCAGCAGAAGCAGGACGACGGCACGCTGATCACCGAGACCGGTCTCGGCCAGTCCGCCCGGTGGCCCCTGCGCTTCACCAACGGCGCCTGTCTGGACCGCGGCGGCGCCACCGGCGTGATCACCTACGGCTGCGCCGAATCGCCCAACGGCAACCAGCTGTTCGTCTTCGCCCGCGACGGCAGCATGCGCAGCGCCGAGGGCAACGAGTGCCTGACCGCGCCGTCCTCCGTCGGCGGTCAGATCACACCCGCCGCCTGTGACGGCTCGGCCGCCCAGCAGTGGACGTACGACGTGATGAACGCGGCTGTGGTGAACTCCGCCGGCTGGGCCATGACTTCCAGTACGTCCGGGGGCAGCGGCGACCCGGTGACCGCGCAGGCCTTCGACGGGCGCGCCGAGCAGACGATCACGCCCTTCGAGGTGTGACGAGCCACCAGGTGCCAACGCCCCACGAGGTGTCATGAGGTACGAGGTGTCGACACCCTACGGGGTGTGAACGAGCCGACCCGCCCACGGCCGCGCCGGAACACCCGGCGCGGCCGTTCGTACCCACCCTCTATGATCCCGCCCGGGGGGAAGGTCGCTGAGCTGGGGTACGACACCGCTGTGTCCGCTCTCCCCTCGGGGGCGCACACCCGCGTCGCCGATTCGACGACCGGGAGACGAACACTCGGTGATACTCACTCAACGCCTGGGCCGCGGGCTGCTCGCCGGCGCCTCGGCGCTCGCGCTGGCACTGCTGCCCGCGGGCCTCGCACCCACCACGGCGGCCGCCGCACCCGCCGGCTCAACGCCCGCCGGCTCAGCACCCGGCACACCGGCCGGTGACGGGTCCGGCCCGACCCCGGTGGACCTCACCACCACGCGCGCCTTCGCGGACACCTTCCGGCTGGACCCGGCCCAGGACACCGACCCGCTGTACGGGCTGAACGTCGGCCTCGACGCCCGGCAGTCGCCCCCGGCCGGGCAGCACGGGATCTCCTACACCCGGGTCTCCGGTCGCTGGGACACCTCGACCGCGCCCGACCAGTGGTTCGTCCAGACCAGTCATCCGGACCACCCCGACAGGCTGCTGTTCGCCAAGGGCGTCTCCGCGATCATGCTCGGCGCGCCCGCCGTCGCGGACGGCACCGGCCACTACACCGTCTCGACGGTGGTCGACCCGGTCGTCGGCGACACCGGCGGCGCCGACTGGGGCTCGATCGTGCTGAGCCGCAGCCACCGCGGCAACGGCTACGTCACCGGCGGCGACGTCGACCTCGGCCTGACCGTCACCTCGGGCGGCAAGCTCGCCCTCTTCCACGGTGGCGGCGGCGAGAACCCCTTCTGGACCGGCACGGTGGCGCCCACGGCGCAGTACGCCGTCTCGCTCACCGTCTCCACCGGCGCCGACCGCGCCGTCACCCTGACGGTGAACGGCACCCCGTTCACCGTCTCCGCGCCGGCCGGGGTGACCCGCTGGCCGGGCAGCGAGTTCCTCTACCTCGGCGCGTACCTCTCCGACCCGAACCGCGTCACCACCTTCGGTGACGGCGCCGGCCACGGCCTGAACGTCAGCCGGATCGACACCAGCGCCACCCGCAGCGCCAAGCCGTTCGTCGACACCTTCGACGGCGCGCCCAACGCCACCGCCGACCACGGCCTCAACCAGGACCTGGCTGCCCGCCAGCCGAGCCTGATCTCCGCCAACTACACCGCCGTGTCGGGCGTCAAGGGCCTGGCCCTCGACCCGCCGGCGGGCTCGGTGCAGGTCAACAGCCCGGCCCACCCGAACGTGCTCTCCTTCCCCAAGGGCACCTCGGCGGTCCGCCTCGACAAGCCGGCCACCTCGGACGTCCAGAGCGGCGCCTACACGGTGCACGCCGTCCTGACCCCCGTGGTCGGCAGCACCTCCGGCCAGGACTGGGCCTCCCTCGCCGTCGGCAACGCCTCGGGCGGTACGGGCGCCGTCGACGCCGAGGACATCGCGCTCGGCCTGCGCGTCCAGGCCGACGGCGGGCTGACGCTCTTCCAGGGCGGCACCCCGACCGCGCTGCCCGCCGTCCCGCCGGCCGGCTCCTACGAGGTGTCGGCCGCGCTGGCGACCGGCGACCGGCAGCAGGCGACCGTCAGGGTCAACGGCATGACGGTGTTCTCCGGCCGCACCGCCGCCAAGCTGCCCCGTGACGGCTACGTCTCGCTCGGCGCCCACCACTCGGCGGCCGGCCAGGTCACCACGGCGGACGACCTGCGGGTCTCCATGCTGGGCGGGCTCGGCTACTACGGGTTCTTCGACATCCGGGACCCGAACGAGCCGAACTTCAGCGCCAACCACGCGCCGGAGGTGGCGCAGTGGACCAACTTCAACAACTACCTGCGCGACCAGGACCCCCGCCTGGAGTTCCTGGACCAGTGCCGGCCGGCCGCCTGCGTGATCGACCTCAACCAGGAGACGGTGGTCCCGCGTTCGCCGGGTTCCTGGGCCGTCGACCCGAACCCGAACGCCGCGCAGAACCTCCTGAACCTGGTGCGGCGCATCGGGTCGAACATCGACAAGATCGGTGCCGTCGACGTGAGCGACGAGCCCTACTCGCACGGCCTGAGCCCCGCGCAGGTCCAGACGCAGGCGGAGCAGATCAGGGCCGCGTTCCCGGACAAGACGCTGATCATGAGCCTCGACCGCTGGAACGCCGAGCAGACCGCGCCGATCCCGGCCACGGTCGACATCGTCGGCTTCGACTACTACTGCGAGGGCCGCGGCGAGATCCAGCGGCTGCTGGCGAACCTGAAGACCTTCCTCTCCTCGCCGGACCAGCACCTGATGCTCTTCCCGGAGTCCACCAACGAGTACCGGGTCGCCGACGGCTGCTACTCCGGCAAGACCGACGCCGACATCGCGGCGTACAACGCCGAGTACCGCGCGATCGCCGCGCAGGACCCCCGGGTCGTCTACCTGCAGAACTTCCGCTGGCTCGGCCCGGACCAGCCGAACAAGGTGCCGCTGACCGTCGCGGCGCAGCAGAGGATCGGCAAGGCCGTGGTCGACGCCACGCCCACGCCGGCGCCCGCCTCGGTGGGCGTGTACCGGCCCTCGGACGGCAGCTTCGGCCAGGCCGCCCACAACGGCTGGTACACCGGCCAGGCCGTGTTCGGCGGCGGGGGTGGCGACGTCGTCCCGCTGACGGGCCACTGGAACGGGCCGGGCACCGACACCGTCGGCGTCTACCACCGTGACACCGCGACCTTCCAACTGTCCTACGACAACGCCACCGTGGCCGCCACCTTTCCGTTCGGGGCCCCCGGTGACGTCCCGCTGGTCGGCGACTGGAGCGGGCAGGGGCGGAGCACGGTCGGCGTCTACCGGCCCAGCGACCAGTACTTCTACCTGTCGGACGACAACGCCACCGTCAGGTACCGGATCAAGCTGGGCAACGAGGGCTGGAAGCCGCTGGTCGGCGACTGGGACGGCAACGGCACCACCACCGTCGCCGTCTACGACCCGCAGACCCAGACCTTCTACCTGAACGACTCCAACGAGACGGAACACCCGCGCCCGGGCGTCAGGTTCGGCAACCCCGGCGACCGCCCGGTCAAGGGCGACTGGGACGGCAGCGGCAAGGAGACCATCGGCGTGTACCGGCCCGGCGACCAGACGTTCTACGGGGCCGCCGAGAACTCCGACCTGGTGGTCTACAGCAGGAAGTTCGGCAACCCGGGCGACATCCCGCTGGTGGGCAACTGGGGCTGACACCCCGTCCGCCCGTCCGACATGGCGCCCTCCCGATCGCCGCGCGGCGATCGGGAGGGCGCCCCTTCGGGCCGGCCGCGCGGCGCGGGTCAGCAGCGCCCCTCGCCGAGCATGATCCGCGCGATCAGCTCCTGGCGGCTGCCCACCCCGGTCTTGGTGAACACCGACTTCAGGTGGTCCTGCACCGTGTACGGCGTCATCGCGAGGGCCCGGGACACGTCCCGGGTGTCGCCGCCGCGCACCAGCAGCAGCGCCACCTCCCGCTCGCGGGCGGTCAGCCCGTACGCGGCCAGGTACAGCGGCATCACCTCGGCCGGCGAGGCGGGCGAGGCCACCACCGTCACCGCGCCCGCCGCCCCGCCGTCGCGCAGGGCGGAACCGTGCAGCAGGTACCAGCGGTCGTCCCGGCTCCACACCCGTACCGGGGCCTGCGGGACGGGCAGCCCGTGCGCCGCCCGGCGGGCCTGCTCGGCGGCCATCGCCACGCCGGTCGGGACGGTCAACGAGGTCGGGGTGGGGTCGGCCAGCCGGGCGAGCAACTCCTCGGCGGGTCCGGACAGCGCCTGCAGCCGGTTGCGCCGGTCCAGCACCAGCACCGCCGGCCCGGCATCCGCCTCCTCGGGCGGGCCGGCCGGTACGTGGCACGCCCTCAGCGCGTTGCCCAGGTGCCGGGCGGCGGCGTCGGCGAGCTGTCGCTGGCCCTCCAGGTACGGGCCGCGGTCCGGAGCCCGCAGGAACGCCGCGCACCCCCACATGCCGCCGGCCGCGTCGAACACCGCCCGCAACTCGTCCCCGAACCCGGCCGGCCTGACCTGCTCCCGGAACCGCACACTCTCCCGCAGCGACCCCCGGGTCGCCCGGCTCAGCGTCTCGGCCTGCACCCCGCTGCGCCGGATCTCGGGAAAGGTCGCCACGTCGTCCGCCCACACCTCCAGCCGCACGGCGTGCTCGAACGCGTCCAGGGTGAGGTCCTCGCTCTGCACCGAGTTCACCAACCCCGTCGCCGGATCCGCGGTGTGCCAGCACACGGCGTCGAACTCCAGTACCGGCCGCAGCAGTTCATCCGCCCGCCGGAAGACCTCGGGTGCCGTCAAGCCCGCCCCGGCAAGCTCCCGCACCCCCTCGATCGCCGCCCGCCCCGCCACCCCACGTCGCCCCATCCGGTGAAGCTAGCACGACAGTTCGCGCCCCACCCACGCGCGCCTAATGGCCGGGCGGCGGCTCCTTCCCGGGGTACGAAGAGGACCAGGGGCGGTCCGAACCGCCGCCCTGGGCGCGGGCCGGGCGAAATCCGCATGACAGCGGTGGAAGGCTCCGGGATCATGGGGCGGTGGCCACGGAACCGGACATCCTCGACCTGAACATCCTCTGCCCGCCGCCCGGCGAGGGCTACCTGGAGGTCCGCCCGGTCGTCAGCGGCCGGGACCTCCTGGCCGAACTGACCCTCCGCAACAGGGAGTCGGGCGGCCCCCGGTTCATCGGATCAGGCCCCCGGTACCTCCTGGGCCGGGGCGGGCGCTTGCACGCCCCACGGCCGTGCCCCGGGAGGTCCGGCTCGGTGTGTCCGGGTGCGGCCTGGAACAGTGCTGCAGCACCCTGTACGTGACGGTCGGTCGGGACGGGGAGCACGTCGTCTGGGCGGGCTGGCGCGACCCGGCCGAACGGGGCTTCGACCTGCCGGAGTTCCGGTTCGCCGCGGACCAGTACGAGGCCGAGGTGCTGCGAGCCGAAGCGGACCGCGGCTGGGAGTGGCCGGGGGCAGTGGTCGCGACGCTGCTGGAGGAAGGGCTGAGGGGACGCGAGGACTGGCTCGCCAGGTGGGAGTGCGAGGTGGAGGCCGTCTGGGCCTCCCGCCTGGAACCCGACCGGATCGACGTCATCCTGCGGCATCCCCCCGGCCGGGAGGAGACGGGTCTGCCCTGGGCCCAGTTCTCGATGATCCTCCCGATCTCCGCGGAGGACCCGTCGGACCAGGCCGAGCGCCTCGAAGCGCGGCTGACCGCGGGCGACCCTCGTGCCACCGCCGAGCTCTGCGGAGGCTACGAACCCGAACAGGTGGGCTACCCCTGGCCGTAGCGCCCTTAGCCCTGGCCCCCTGCCGGCGACGCCCCGCGGCTGCCCCGTGACCGCCCCGCCCGGCGCTCAGGCGGCCTGGGCCTACGGTCGTTGGTGTCGGTTTTCCGCCGGACAACGGTGGCAGCCGCTGGTTGCCTTGGGGGCATGATCAACGCCAGCAAGTCCGCGCTCTTCCGTTCCCTCCACACGCCCGCTCGTCCGCTCGCGCTCGCGAACGCCTGGGACGTGGCCAGCGCCCGCGTCATCGAGGCCGCGGGGGCGACCGCGATCGCCACCACCAGCGCCGGGGTGGCCTGGTCGCTCGGCGCCCCGGACGGGGACCGCGTCCCCCGGGGCCCGGTGCTGGACGCCATCGCCCGCATCGCGGCGGCGGTCGCCGTCCCGGTGACCGTAGACATCGAGGGCGGTTACGGACAGAGCCCGGCGGAGGTCGCGGAGACCGTCACGCGGGTGCTGGAGGCCGGCGTGGTGGGCGTCAACATCGAGGACGGCACCCGCCCGCCGGGCGCGCTCGCCGACCGGATCGCGGCCGCCCGCGGTGCGGCGCGGCGGGCGGGCGTCGACCTGTTCGTCAACGCCCGTGTCGACACCTACCTGTTTGGACTGGGCGGCCCCGCCACCCGACTGCGGGAGACGCTGGGACGGGCGCGCCGCTACGTGGACGCCGGTGCGGACGGGATCTTCGTCCCCGGTGTCACGGACCCTGGCGTCATCAGGGACCTGGCCGCGGGTCTGACGGTGCCCCTCAACATCATGGCGGGGCCGGGCACCGCGCCGGTGGAGGAACTGGGGGGCCTGGGCGTGGCCCGGGTCAGCCTCGGCTCGGGGGTGGCCCAGGCCGCCTACGCCGCCGCACGGCAGGCGGCACTGGACCTGCACCGCGCCGGCGGCTACGACTCCCTCCGGCGGACCATCGACTACCCGGAGCTCAACGGCCTGTTCACCGTGAGCGGCTGACCGCGCCCCGGCTACGGCGGTCCGCGTGGAGACCCGGCGCCGGCGCACGGGCGCCGGGTCTCCGGTGGCGGTCCGTCGGGCTACTTGGCCAGGCGGGACCAGTCGGCCGGCTGGGCGGGGTCGAGTTGGCGGAGCTGGTCGAGGACCTTCGGGTCCTGGGCGTCGAGCCAGTCGGCGACCTGGCGGAAGGAGACGCAGCGGACGCCGTCGCGCCTGCAGACGCCCTTCATCACGTCCTCGACGGCCTGCATGTAGATGCCGCCGTTCCAGGACTCGAAGTGGTTCCCGATGAAC
Source organism: Kitasatospora sp. MY 5-36 (assembly GCF_001182915.1). NCBI lineage: Bacteria > Bacillati > Actinomycetota > Actinomycetes > Kitasatosporales > Streptomycetaceae > Kitasatospora > Kitasatospora sp. MY 5-36. The sequence continues at coordinate 6,058 of NZ_LFVW01000204.1, read as the reverse complement.
AGCGGGGCGCGGCTGCCGTTGTAGACGCGTTCGAAGCCGGCGAGGTAGCTCTCGCGGGTCTCCTTCTCCCAGGTGTCGTACTTCCTGGGGTCGCCGTTGGTGGTGTTCCCGGACTGGTTCGCCAGGAAGTTGAAGTCCATCGAGAGGCTCTGGGTGGACTTGCCGGGGGTGGGGAGAAGCTGCAGCGGGAAGTTCCAGATGCCCTCCTTCTTCGTCGGCCAGACCTGGAACTCGCCCGGGGAGCTGGCGTCGTAGCGGAAGCCCGTCGCCTTCTCGGCCGGCAGCAGGTTCTTCTGGCCCTCCAGGCAGGGGGCGCGGCCGCCGACCAGTTCCTTGGTGTAGTCGAAGGGGAGCGGCGGGAGGTCCTTGAAGCCGGTGTTGGTCTTCCAGTTGGTGACGAAGGAGACGGCCTGGTCGAGTTCGCTCTTCCACTCCTCGGTGCTCCACTCGCCGCCGCCCTTGGCGTTGCAGAAGTGCCCGTTGAAGTGGGTGCCGATCTCGTTGCCGTCGAGCCAGGCGAGGCGCAGCTGTTCCAGGGTGTCCTTGATGTGGGGGTCGGTGGCGTAGTCGATGGAGGCGTCGCCGGGCTTGTGCTGCGGCGGCTTGTAGAGCGTGCTCTTGGACTTGGGGAGGGTGTAGAGGCCGCTCAGGAAGAAGGTCATCTGGGCGTTGTTCTCGGCGCCGAGCTTGCGGAAGCGGGAGAACTGGCGGTCGTCGCCCTCCAGTGCCCCGTCCCAGGAGAAGACGACGAACTGCGGCGGCTTCTCCCCGGGCTTGAGCTTCTCCGGCACGGGCTGCTTGGGCTGCGGGCCGGTGTCGGAGGTGGAGCCGTCGCCGAGCACCTTGACCTGGCCGTCCCAGGTGGGGGTGGGAGCGGGCGGTGGCGGGGCGGGGGCCTCGGTGGTGGTGCTCGGGGCGGGGCTGGGCGGGGTGGTGCCGGTGGTGGCGGTGGGTCTGCTCGGTGTGCCGTCGCATCCCGTCGCCAGGGCGGAGGCCCCGAGGACCCCCATCGCCAGCAGGATGGCCGAGCCGCGAGCAGTCCGCACGGGACCCCATTTCTCTGATCTTCAATCAGGAGCTGTTCGGAAGATGATCGATGAATGTGATCATCAGAACACTTTTGATCGACCTCTGTCGAGGTCGGGAAGGTGTGGCTTTGGTGGGGGTGGGTTTGGTGAGCAACTTCCTTGTGTTACACGGGAGATGGCGCTCCGAACGGCTCCGGACGGGCTTCGCGGCATTGACAGGGGACATCCTCGGGCTGAATGCTAAGCAAGCGCTTAGTCAATGAGGATCCACCCCGAGGAGCCGCCCGATGGCCGAGACCCCCGTCGACCCGCCCGGACTGGACCTGGCCCGTCTCCGGTCCCGGCTGGAGCGCGAGCTGCCCGGCCTCCTCCAGGGGCCGCTGCGGGCCGACCTCATCGAAGGGGGCCGCTCGAACCTGACGTACGTCCTGGGCGACGGCGCCTCCCGCTGGGTCCTGCGGCGCCCGCCGCTCGGGCACGTCCTCGCCACCGCCCACGACATGGGCCGCGAGTACCGGGTGATGACGGCGCTGCGCGACACCGGGGTGCCCGTGCCCCGGACGCTCCTGCTCGACCCGGACGACGAGACCCTCGGCGCCCCCTGGTACCTGATGGAGTACGTCTCCGGCACCGCCCACCGGGACGTCGCCCCGCTCGCCGCCCTCGGCGAGCGGCGGGTGCACGCACTCGGGCAGCGGCTGGTCGACACCCTCGCCACCCTGCACCGGATCGACCCGGCCGCCGTCGGCCTCGCCGACTTCGGCCGGCCCGAGGGCTACCTGGAGCGCCAGCTGCGCCGCTGGTCCAAGCAGTTGGCCGCCTCCCGCAGCCGCGACCTGCCCGAGCTCGACCGCCTGCACGCCAGGCTCGCCGAGCGCCTGCCGGCCTCGCCCGCGCCCGCGCTCGTGCACGGCGACTACCGCCTCGACAACGTCCTGGTCGACGACGCCGACACCATCACGGCCGTCCTGGACTGGGAGATGTCCACCCTCGGCGACCCGCTCACCGACATCGGCCTGCTGGTGATGTACACCGAACTCGCGGGCGTCGGCGGTGGCATCATCCCCTCCGCGATGACCGCCCCCGGCTTCCCGAAGGCCGACGAGATCGTCTCCCGCTACGCCGACGCGACCGGCCGCCGGGCCGAGGACCTCGACTGGTACGTCGCCTTCGCCTCGTTCAAGCTCGCCGCCGTCGCCGAGGGCATCCACTACCGCTTCCGGCAGGGCCGCACCCTGGGCGCCGGCTTCGAGCGCGCCGGCGAGATGGCCCCGATCCTCGCCCGGTACGGCCTGAGCACCCTCAAGGAGAGCTGAGAACCGATGGACTTCGCCTACGACGCCCGGACGGAAGAACTCCGCGAGCAGCTGCTCGCCTTCATGGACGAGCACGTGTACCCCGCCGAGCCCGTCCTCGCCGCCCAGCTCGCCGACCCCGGCCGCGACCGCTGGGCCGTGCCCCCGGTCATCGCCGACCTCCAGGCCGCGGCCCGCAAGCAGAAACTCTGGAACCTCTTCCTGCCGGGTGAGCTCGGCGCCGGCCTCACCAACCTCCAGTACGCCCCGCTCGCCGAAATCACCGGCCGCAGCATCCAGTTGGCCCCGCCCGCGCTCAACTGCGCGGCGCCCGACACCGGCAACATGGAGCTGCTCGCCCAGTTCGGCAGCGCCGAGCAGCGCGAGCGCTGGCTGCGCCCCCTCCTCGACGGCCGGATCCGCTCGGCCTTCGCGATGACCGAGCCCGAGGTCGCGTCCTCGGACGCCACCAACATCGCCACCCGGATCGAGCGGGACGGCGACGCGTACGTGGTCAACGGCCGCAAGTGGTACATCACCGGGGCGATGAACCCCGACTGCCGGATCCTCGTCGTGATGGGCAAGACCGATCCGGCCGCCGAGCCGCACCGCCGGCAGAGCATGCTGCTCGTCCCGCGCGACACCCCGGGCGTGACCGTCCGGCGCGGCATGACGGTGTTCGGCTACGACGACGCCGACCACGGCGGCCACGCCGAGGTGCTGTTCGAGGACGTCCGCGTCCCGGTGGGGAACCTGATCGGCGAGGAGGGTACGGGCTTCGCCATCGCCCAGGCCCGGCTCGGCCCCGGCCGGATCCACCACTGCATGCGGGCCATCGGCATCGCCGAGCGGGCGCTGGAGCTGATGTGCCGTCGGGCCAACGAGCGGGTGGCCTTCGGGAAGCCGCTGGCCGAGCAGGGCGTGGTGCAGGACTGGATCGCCGAGTCCCGGGTGCGGATCGAGCAGCTGCGGCTGCTGGTGCTGAAGACCGCCTGGCTGATGGACACCGTCGGCAACCGGGGGGCGCACACCGAGATCCAGGCGATCAAGATCGCCACCCCGCGCACCGTCGAGTGGATCCTGGACAAGGCCGTCCAGGCGCACGGCGCGGCGGGCGTCAGCCAGGACACCCCGCTCGCCCAGCTCTGGGCCGGCAACCGCACCCTGCGGCTGGCCGACGGCCCGGACGAGGTGCACAAGCGCTCGCTGGCCCGGAGGGAACTGCGGCAGTACCGGCGCTGACCCGTAGGGGTGTGATACCCGGGTATTCCGGGGCGGGTTGGCCCCCAGGTATGACGGCGGCGGCCCGTTCCCGACCGTAGTGTCCTGCGTGTTCGATCGATCGGAACACGGAGGGACACCATGGGAATTCCGGGACGGGCGGTGGCGGCGGCGGTGCTGGCGGCGGCAGCGGCGGTGGGCACGATCGGCACGGCCGCGGGAGCGGTCCTGCCGCCGCCGGGGGACACGAGCCCCGGGCGGCAGGCCCGGGCCTGGCTGCCGGAGCCCAGCGGGCCGTACCCGATCGGGACCACCGCCGTGCACCTCACCGACACCGCACGGGAGGACCCCTGGCACCCCGGGCAGCGGCGCGAGCTGATGATCAGCCTCTGGTACCCGACCTCCCGGCCGGCCGCGGGCGACGACCGGGCCCCGTACATGGAGCCCGCCGCCGGGCGGCACTTCGACGGCCCGGACGGCGTCGGCCTGCTCAACTACGGCACCGCGCCCGGCCGCACCGACTGGTCGGCCATCCGCACCCACGCCCGCCGGGACGCCCCGGCGCTGCCCGGCGGCCCGCGCCCGGTGGTGCTGTACTCGCCCGGCCTCGGCGACCCGCGCACCTGGGGGACGGCGCTGGTCGAGGACCTCGCCTCGCGCGGCTACCTGGTGGTCACCGTCGACCACACCTACGAGGCCTCCGAAGTCGCCTTCCCCGGCGGCGACCTGGCCCCCTCGGTGCTCCCCGGCATGCTCGGGCAGCCCGGCCTGGACGTCGGCGCGGTGCTGCGCAAGGCGATGGACACCCGGGTGGCCGACACCCGCTTCGTGCTGGACCAGCTCGCCGCGCTCGGCGAGCGGACTGGCCTGCCCGCCGGGGTCGCCGGGGCCCTCGACCTCGGCCGGATCGGCATGGTCGGCCAGTCGGCGGGCGGCTTCACCGCGCTCCAGACCATGCACGACGACCCGCGGATCGCGGCCGGGATCAACATGGACGGCCAGCTGCACTTCCCCGGCCCCGACGGCCACACCGGCGTCTTCCTGCCCAGCGTCGCCGAGGACGGCCTCGACCGCCCGTTCCTGCTGATGGGCACCGGCAGCGAGGACTCCGGCGGCTACCGAGACCAGCCCGGCTGGAACGCCCTGTGGCGGCACAGCACCGGCTGGCACGCCGACGTCACCCTCACCGGCTCCCGGCACGGCTCGTACACCGACGCCCAGCCGCTGCTGCCGCAGCTCGCCCGGCAGGGCGTGCTCGGCGCCGACCAGCTGCGCAAGGACGTCGGCGACATCCGCCCCGGCCGGGCCGAACTCGCCACCCGCAGCTACGTCGCGTCCTTCTTCGACCGGTGGCTGCGCGGCCAGGACGACCACCTGCTGGACGGGCCCTCGGCGCGCTTCCCGGAGATGGCGTACGAGCGGTAGCCGGGCCCGGCGTGCCGGGGGACACCGGACGGGGTCAGCGGATCCCGGAGCCCGGGTTGGCCCCGTCCCACCGCCGCCGGGAGTCGACGATCGCGTCGTGGTGGTCGTACGACCAGTCCGTCATCGCCCGCACCAGGTGGGTCAGGCTGTGGCCGAGCGGCGTCAGCTCGTACTCCACCTGTGGCGGGACGGTCGGGTGGACGGTCCGCGAGACCATGCCGTCCCGCTCCAGGCGGCGCACGGTCAGGGTGAGCATCCGCTGCGAGATGCCCGGCAGCGCGCGCTGCAGCTCGCGGAACCGCCGTACGCCCTGGGCGAGTTCGACGACGGTGAGGACGGACCACTTGTCGCCCAGGCGGTCCAGCAGGTCGCGGATCCCGCAGTCCACGCCCTCCTCGCACCAGACCACCGGGCGGGGGGTGGTTACCGCGGTGTGCCCTGCTGACATGGAAGTGCCTCCTTACGCCGGACGCCCAGGCTACCGAGGATGGTCGCGAAGCCGACGAACGATCATCTGCTCGACCGACCATCCCTGGAGGAACCCCATGCTGCTCGTCACCGGAGTCAACGGAGGCCTGGGCGCGCTCGTGCTGGAGCGGCTCGCCGGGCGGGAGGGCGTCGTCGCGGGCTCGCGCACACCGCAGCGGGTGCCGGCGGGCGTGCCGGCCCGACTGGTGGACTTCGACCGGCCGCGGACACTGGCGGAGGCCTTCACCGGGGTGCGGACCCTGCTGCTGATCTCGGCCGGCGCCGCCGAGGACGACGTGGTGATCGCCCGGCACGGCGCCGCGATCGGGGCGGCGGAGCGGGCGGGCGTCGATCACGTGGTCTACACCAGTCTCTCCGGCGACGGCGACCACCTGCCCTACGCCCTCGCCCACCGCTGGACCGAGCGGCGGCTGCGCGCGTCCGCCACCCTGCGCTGGACGGTGCTGCGCAACGGCCTGTACGCCGAGTTCCTGGGCGCGATCACCGCCCCCGGCCCGGACGGGGTGATCAGCGCCCCGCTCGGCGACGGGCGGCTCGCGGCGGTGGCCCGGGCGGACCTGGCCGAGGCGGCGGTGAACGTCGCCCTGGCGCCCGCCGGGC
>NZ_LFVW01000203.1:0-13800 GCF_001182915.1 Kitasatospora sp. MY 5-36 | reverse complement strand
CCTCGGCCGCCGGGCCCGCACCGGGCCGGAGCGGGAGGGTCCCGCTGTCGGCCGCGCCGGCCTTCCCCGGCGTCTGCCCGCCGCCGGCGAAGCCCTCCCCCGCGAGCGCCGCCCGGACCGCCCTCGCCATCTCCGCCGCGTCCGCGTACCGCTCCTCGGGCTTCTTGGCGAGAGCCCGGGCGACCAGTGCCCGTACCGGCGCCGGAAAGGTGTCCGGCAGTTCCGGCACCGGCTGGTTGACGTGCTTGAGCGCGATCTGGAGCGGCCCGTCACCGGAGTACGGCGGCTCGCCGACCAGCAGTTCGTAGCAGACCACGCCGATCGAGTACAGGTCGGTGGCCGGCCCGAGGTTCACGCCCTCGGCCTGCTCCGGGGACATGTAGAGCGCGGTGCCGATGATCGCGAACGGGGCGGTGAGCTTGGTGCTGGCGAGCGCCCGGGCGATGCCGAAGTCGGTGATGGCCACCCGGCCGTCCGAACGCACCATCAGGTTGGACGGCTTGATGTCCCGGTGGACGATCTCCCGCTGGTGCGCGGCGTGCAGCGCGTCCAGGGCTCCGGCCACCAGGTCGAGGGTGCGCTCGACGCCCATCGGTCCGGTGTCCTTGAGGACCCGGTCCAGCGGACGGCCGTCGATCAGCTCCATGACGATGTAGGCGCAGCGCTCCTCGCCGTCCCCGCCGCTCTCGCCGTAGTCGTGGACGCCCACCACACCGGGGTGGTCGACCGCGGCGACCAGCTGGGCCTCGCGGCGGAAGCGCTGGGCGGAGGTGTCGTCCTCCAGCAGCTCCGAGCGCAGGATCTTGACCGCGACCCTGCGCGCCAGCACGGTGTCCTCGGCCTTCCAGACCGATCCCATGGCGCCGCCGCCGATCTTCTCGACCAGCTCGTACCGCCCGCCGAGCACGGTGCCCGCGCCGCTCATACCCCTGCTCCCCCGTGTCATGACCCCACCCCCGCGGGTCGTCGGCACACAGTGTGCCAGAGGGTGTCGTGGACTCAGTCGTGCAGGTCCGAAAAGGAATTGGGCGCGAGTTGTCAGTCCTTGAGGAAATATCGAGCACGGTCCGCGACTTCCCGGACAGCCGAGACGACCGCGTGGGGCCGGTCGGCCTGGATGGCGTGACCGGCGCCGAGCACCGTGCCGTGCGTCCCCCGGACGGCGCTCCTCGCGACACCCGCCTGGAGGGCGGTCCAGCGGACGCGCATCGCCCTGGGCAGCCCCCGGGTCGCACTCAGGACGGCCAGCGGCGCCTCGGTCGGCGGAGCCCCGGCGCGGCGACGACGGAGCTCGGGGACGGCGGCGGCGGTCAGCCCCAGTTCGGCGAGGAGGGCACGCCGCTGGTGCCGGTGCGCGATCACGGCCGCCTCGGCCCGGGCGAGCGGCTCCTCCGGTTCGGGCGAGGTCGGCGACAGCGCCGTCCGGTACAGCCAGAGCCGGTACAGCCAGAGCCGGTTCAGCACGGCCTCGGCGACCTGGATGGACCGCGGCTGGAACTCCTCGTGCGCCGGGTCCACGAGCACCTGCCCGGCCACCAGCTCCGGCCGCTGCCAGGCGAGGAGTTGGGCCAGCTGGCCGCCCCAGCTGTGCCCGACCAGGAGGGCCGGGCCCGCGTCCAGGTGCCGCACGAGGGCGGCCAGGTCGGCGAGCTGGCCGTTCAGCGTCGGGGCGGTGGACCGCTCGGGCTCGCTGGCCCCCAGCCCGGCCCGGTCGTACGCCACGACCCTCCCGTACCGGGCGAGTTCGGGCAGGACGGCCGACCAGGTGAGCGCCGACGTCCCGGCGCCCGCGATCAGGACCACCGGCACGGCGCCGCCCCGGCCGGCCTCCACCCAGCGCAACGCCCGTCCGTCCCGGTCCAGTTCGCCGGTGCGCACGCCGCCGGGCAGGTGCTCGCCGAGCGCCCGCGCGACGGCCTCCTGGACGCTCCGCAGACCCGGCCCGGCGGGCTTTCCCCGCGTGCCCTGACTGGTGTTCATGTGCCGTCCCCCTGGATCCCTCGTTCGGCCCCGTTCCCCCGGGCCTGGTTCCGACCGGCCTGCGAGCGGCCTCGGGCAGTCATCAGACCTGTCCGGGACCGGTCTCAGGTAATCATCAGACCGGCCTCGGACAGTTCTCCGACGGCCCCTCAGGCAGGCAGGGCCCGCTTCAGCAGCCCGAGCAGCGCCTCCCAGTGCCGCTCGGCCGCCACCGCGTCGTAGCGGCTGGTGTCGGCCTGGGTGTAGCCGTGCGGGGCGCCGGCGTAGACCTCCGCCCGGTACCGGACGCCGGCGGCGGAGAGGGCCGCGGCGAGCCGGTCGATCTGCTCGGGCGGCAGCGACGGGTCCTCGTCCGCGTGGCCGAAGTACAGCTCCGCGGTGATCCGGTCGGCGCCCAGGTGCGGGCTGTCCGGGCTGTCGGTGGCGAGCCTGCCGCCGTGGAACCCGGCCGCGACGGCGATCCGGTCCGGGTGGCTGGCGGCGGCGCGCAGCGCCAGCATGGCCCCGAAGCAGTAGCCGGTCAGGCCGACCGGGCCGTCCTGGACCAGCGGGGACTCGGCGAGCCAGCGCAGGTACGCGTCCGCGTCGCGGGAGTTCGCGTCCGGGGTGAGCGTTTCGATCAGCGGGAAGATCCGGCCGAAGAGTTCGTCGGCCTGCTCCAGGTCGATGCGCTCCGGCAGGTCGAAGACCGGCGCGCGGCCGGCGCGGTAGAAGAGGTTGGGGGCGAGTACGGCGTACCCGGCCGCGGCCAGCCGGTCGGCCATGCCCTCCACGTGCGGCCGGAGGCCGAAGGCGTCCGTGAAGAGGATGACGCCCGGGTGGGCCCGGCCGTCGTCGGGGTGGGCGAGGTAGGCGTCGGCGGTGCCGTCCGCCGTCGGGATGTCCACGAGGGTTCCGCGCACGAGCATGGTGAGGGTGCTCCTTCCGATTCGTCCGGCAGCGTATCCGGTGGACCCGCCGCCCGCCCGTGCGCTTTACGCCACAGTGCGGCCGCGTCGAACCCGCGTTGAATCCGCGACGTACCCGCGGCGCGCCCACGTGTGCGCCCGGGGGAACGCCGTGGCCCCGTGAGCGCGTTGAGCGGGCATGGGGTGGATCGTGGGTGTGGCGGCGACGGTCGCGGCGGTGCTGGGGCTGGTGCTGCTGGCGGTGTGGCAGGTCCAGGGAGAGTCCTTGTCGCGGCCGCGGCGGCGCGGGCCCGGGGTGGGAACGGGTGCCGGCGGGCTGGAGGAGCTGCACGCGCTGTTCAGCCCGGGCAAGCAGGTGCAGGTCGAGCAGAAGCGGGAGCAGCTCGTGCTCCGGGACGACGAACAGGCCGGAGCTCCGCCGCACTTCGGCGTGGACCTGGACCGGGGCGTGGCGGTGCTGCCCGGCGGGGCCGGAGGACGTGCGCCCGGCCCCGCGGAGCGCGAGGGGATCGGAACGGGTACGGCCAGCCGGGCGCCCCGGGAGCCGGGGGCTCAGGCCCCCCAGGTGCGGGAGCAGAGCACCAGCCGGTAGCCGTCCGGGTCGGCTATCGTCACGCCGTGCTCGTCCCAGTACGGGTTGTGGGACGCGACCCGGGTGCCGCCGGCCTCCTCCAGCCGGGCGACCAGGGCCTCGTCCGCCGGGGCGCCGAGGTAGACGACGAACAGGTCGTCCACCGTCGGGGTGGGCTCCAGCGGCCGCTCCGGGTCGTGCGTCAGCTCGAAGTGCCAACTGCCGCCGGGCGGGCCGACCATCAGCAGGTCGTGCTCGCCGGACACCCGCTCGGTGCTGCGCCACTGCACGGCGAGGCCGAGGGCGTCGACGTAGAAGCGCTCGGCCGCCGCGATGTCGCGCGAGGGGCGGGCGATCCGGACCCGCGTGGTGGAATCGATCATGTCGGCGACCATAGCCGATGCCACTGACAGCGAACCAGGCTGCGCGGCCCGGCTGTGGACGGACCGTCAGAGCCGCCGCAGCCGCTCCTCGTCGGAGGTCCTCGGGCAGGTCAGACAGGCGGTGGCCGCGGGCCCGACCGCGTAGTAGAGGCAGCAGGCGAGCCGGGTGCGGGTGTGGTGGGCGCGCCCGTCGGGGGTGTGCAGGCGGCGGAAGTCGGCGCCGCCGGGGAGCGGCAGGGTGCCGCCGGGCAGGACGGCCTCGGCGGCGGCGACGGCGGCGTCCTCCTCGGCGACCGCGACGGCGGCGCCCTCCCCTGCGGCGGCGACGGCGACACCCTCCTCGCCGAGCATCCGCCCCAGGTACCAGAGGGCGGAGGCCAGATCGTCCGTCACCATGCCCCAGAGCGCCCGGTCGCGGCGCCGGGTGGGACCGGCGAACGCGGCGAGCACCGGTCCGAGGTGCGCGACCACGGTGGCCCGCAGCTCGGCGCGCAGTTCGTCGTCGCCGGGGAGGGTGACGTACCCGCGCGGGCGCAGGGCGAGCGCGCCGGTGGGGGCGTGCAGCCAGAGGTCGGCCGGGTCGACGACGGGGACCCGGCGGGCGAGGTGCCAGGGGCCGGCGATCAGCAGGCAGGCCGACCAGACGTAGTGGTGGAGCAGCCGGGAGGCGGTGACGTGCGGGCGCGGGGCGCGGCCGTGCTCGTCGGCGATGCGGGCCTCCGCACCCGCCAGGACGGCGGCCAGCACCCGTTCGTCGGTGGCGAGTTCGGCTCCGGAGTGCCAGCCGTCGGCGGCGCCCGGGGCGGACTCGGCGGCGTCGAGCAGGCGCAGCTCCAGCACCGGGCAGAGCTCCCGCAGCCGCCGGTAGTCGGCGACCAGCGCGGAGGACGCGCAGGGTGCTACGGGCAGGGGTGTTCCGGGAACCATGGGCACTCCCGAGATCGATTCCGCATGATCGATTAAGGTGAGGCTCACCTTACAACGCATCACCGCACCCGATGACCATGCCCAACTCCACCGGTCGGCTCACCGGTCCCGCCGGTCGAAGTGGCCCGAAGGCCGCGGGCGTGGACGCGCCGAAGTGGCCGTCGACGGCCGGGGGCGAACAGCTGACAGATTTCGAAATCTGTCAGCTGTTATCTGTTATCTGTCAGCTGTCATCTGTTGGCCATCAACCGTAGGCCGTCAGCCGTTCCACCGCCCCGGACCGCCGCCGCCCCCTTCCTCCGCTCGTGGGAGAGTGGTAGGCAGCGAAGGGAGCGCGAACGTGCTGATGGACAAGGTGGCGGAGATACTCGCCGAGGCGTCGGCCGAGGTGGTGGAGCCGCGCTTCCGGGCGCTGGCCGCCGGCGAGGTGATGGAGAAGGCCCCCGGCGAGATCGTCACGGTCGCCGACCGCGAGGCCGAGGCGATCATCGCCCGTCGACTGCACGAACTGCTGCCCGTCCCCGTGGTCGGCGAGGAGGCGGTCTCCGCCGACCCGTCGCTCGCCCTGGCCCTCCACGACGAGCCGGCGGCCTGGCTGGTCGACCCGGTGGACGGCACCGCCAACTTCGTCGCCGGCAGACCCGAGTACGCCGTGATGTGCTCCCTGGTCCGCTCCGGCCGGACCGTTGCCTCCTGGATCTGGCAGCCCGCCACCGCCACCGCCTACTGCGCCGAGCTGGGCTCCGGCGCCTGGCGCGACGGCGTGCGCCTGACCCGGCCCCCGGCACCGAAGGACGTCGCGAAGCTGCGCGGCTCAGTGAAGAGCCGCTACCTCGACGCCGCGCACCGCCGCCGGCTCCAGGACAACATCGCGGCCTTCGGCGAGATCTCCCCCGGTCGGCACGCCGCCGGGATCGAGTACCCGGACGTCGTTGACGGCCGCTTCGACTTCCTCCTCTACTGGCGCACCCTCCCCTGGGACCACGCCCCGGGTTCCCTCCTGGTCACCGAGGCCGGCGGCGTCTCCGCCCGCCCGGACGGCACCCCGTACCGCCCGGAGGCCCCCGGCTGCGAGGACGGCCTCCTGGTCGCCGCCGACCCCGAGACCTGGGAGCTCACCCGGTCGATCCTCCTCGCCGGCTGACGCCGGGGCCCGCCCGCCCGGAGCCCCCACGGAACCTCCGTCGGCCCTACCCGGCCCGCTCGCCCGCGACCTTGCGGCCGGCGCCCACCACCTCCCGCACCAGCGCGCCGACCTCCCCCACCGTGGTGTGGGGGTTCAGCAGTGTGAGCTTCAACCGGACCCGGCCCGGACCGTCGCCCGGGAGTTCGGTGCGGCCGACCACCGCCCGGCCGGTGCGCAGCAGCAGGCGCCGCAGCCGGCCGTTCACCTCGTCCAGCGCGGCCTCGTCCGTCACACCGGGGGGCCGGTAGCGGAAGAGGACGGCGGTCAGCACCGGCTCGGCGTAGAGCTCGAGCGCCGGGTCCGCGCGCACGGCGTCGGCCGCGGCGAGCGCGAGGTCGTGGCAGGAGTCGACCAGGCGGCCGAGTCCGTCGCGGCCGAGGGTGCGCAGGGTGACGGCGAGCTTGAAGGCGTCGGCCCGGCGGGTGGTGCGCAGCGAGCGGCCGAGCAGGCTGGGGTAGCCGGCCTGCTCGTCGTCGACCGGGTTGAGGTACTCGGCGCGGCGGGCGAGCGAGACGTAGGTCTCGGCGCGGCGCACCAGGAAGACCCCGGCCGCGGCCGGCTGCCAGCCGAGCTTGTGCCAGTCGAGGGAGACCGAGTCGGCGCGGGCGATGCCGTCGAGCAGCGGGGCGAGCCGGTCGGAGAGCAGCGCCCCGCCGCCGTACGCGGCGTCCACGTGCAGCCAGGCGCCGTAGCGGCCGGCGAGGTCGGCGGCGGCGGAGAGCGGGTCGACGGCTCCGGTGTCGGTGGTACCCGCGGTGGCGACCACGGCGATCGGGGTCCGTCCGGCCCAGCTGGCCTCGGCCATCGCCCGTTCCAGTTCGTCCTCCCGCATCCGCAGCCCGCGGTCGACCGCGACGGGGATGACGGCCCGCTCGCCGAGGCCGAGCAGGGCGGCGGCGCGCTGGACGGAGAAGTGCGCGGCCTCGGAGGCGAGGATGCAGGGCCGGACGCCGGCCGGGATGCCGTCCAGCTCCACGATGCCGTCGAGCTTCTGGTCGCGCGCCAGCATGAGCCCCATGAGGTTGGACTCGGTGCCGCCGGAGGTGAGGACGCCGGCGGCGCGCTGCGGGTCGTAGCCGACGAGCCCGGCGATCTCGGCGAGCAGCGTGCTCTCCAGGGCGGTGGCGGCGGGGGCCTGGTCCCAGGAGTCCTGGGAGGGGTTGAGGGCGCTGACCGCGAGGTCCGCCGCGGCGGCGACGGCCAGCGGCGGGCAGTGCAGGTGCGCGGCGCAGGCCGGGTCGGCGGGGTCGGCGGCGCCGTAGGCGAGCAGTTGGGTGAGCCGGGCGAGGGCGCCTGGTCCGTCGTCGGTGGCCAGGGCCTCGTCGACGAGTGCGGCGATCTCGGCCGGGCTGCCCGCCGGCACCGGTCCGGAGCGCATGGCGGCGCCCGTCTCCAGGGAGTCGAGGACGGTGGCCAGCAGCGGTCCGAGCGCGCCAGGACCGGCCGCGCCGCCCGCCAGGGCGTCGGTGGCGGCGCCGTCCCGGGGGAGCCCGACGGGGCCGGATCCGGGCCCGCTCACCGGTTGCCCCGCACCGTCGGCGCGCCCGCCGAACCATTCGCCGAACCACCCGTCGGCCCACCCGTGGACGCCGCCGCGATCGCCTCCGCCAGCCGCTCCAGCACCGCCGCCACCTGCTCGTCGGTGATGGTGAGCGGCGGGAGCAGTCGCAGCCCCGCGTCGTGGCGCCCGCCGAGCTCGACGATCAGCCCCCGCGCCAGGCACGCCTCCCGGACCCGCACCGCGAGCGCCGGGTCGGCCGGCCGGGCGCCGCACGCGTCGGGCTCGGCCGCCGGGTCGACCAGTTCGACCCCGAGCATCAGCCCCCGGCCGCGCACGTCGCCGATCACCGGCAGTTCGGCCGTGAGTTCGCGCAGCCGGGCCGCCATCCGCTCGCCGACGACGGCGGCCCGCTCGACCAGCCCGTTCGCCGCGACGTGGCGCAGCGTCGCGGCCCCGGCGGCCATGGCGAGGGTGTTGCCGCGGAAGGTGCCGGTGTGGGCGCCGGGCCGCCAGCCGTCGTAGTCCTCGCGGTAGACGACGACGGCGAGCGGCAGGCTGCCGCCGATGGCCTTGGAGAGGACCATCGCGTCCGGGACGATGCCGCTGTGCTCGATCGCCCACATCGCGCCGGTGCGGCCGACTCCGGTCTGCACCTCGTCGACGATCAGCGGGATGCCGCGCTCGGCGGTGATCCGGCGCATCTCGCGCAGCCAGCCGTCGGGCGCGGGGACGACCCCGCCCTCGCCCTGGACGGCTTCCAGGATCATCGCGGCGGGCGCGACCACACCGCCCGAGGGGTCGTCCAGCAGCCGCTCCACGTAGGTCGCGGCGAGGTCCGCGCCCGCCTCGCCGCCGACCCCGAACGGGCAGCGGTATCCGTACGGGTAGGGCAGCCGGGCGACCTCGCCGCCGCTCGGCAGCGGCTCCTTGACCGCGACGTTGCCGGTGAGCGCGAGGGCGCCGGCGGTCATGCCGTGGTAGGCGCCGGTGAAGGCGAGCGCGCCGGAGCGGCCGGTGGCGGTCTGCATCAGCTTGAGCGCGGCCTCGACGGCGTCCGTCCCGGCCGGTCCGCAGAAGTGCACCCGGGCGCGGGCGGCGAACTCCGCGGGCAGGCTCTCGAAGAGCGCGCTGGTGAAGTCGTCCTTCTCGGCGGTGGCGAGGTCGAGCAGGTGCAGCGGGGCGCCGCTGTCGAGGGTGCGGCGGATCGCCTCCAGCACCACCGGGTGGTTGTGGCCGAGGGCGAGCGTGCCGGCGCCGGAGAGGCAGTCCAGGTAGCGCCGCCCGTCGGCGCCCTCGACGGTCATGCCGTGGGCGCGGACCGGGACGATCGGGAAGGAGCGGGCGTAGGTTCTGGCTGCGGACTCGCGGACGCGCTGACGGCGCAGGATGGCTTCACCGGCGGCCGGGGCTCCGGAGGCGGCCTGGACGGGTACGGCAGCGAGCGACACGAGAAACCCCCAGGGGAAGTTAGGTAAGCCTAACTTTACTGCCCTTGACCTGGCGGAATGCCCTCGGGGTCCCAGAACCACCCGAGTGAGTGAACCTCCCCCGGTTCCTCCAACGAGCGCCGCGCGGAAAGGTCACGGCCCGGCCCGCACCGGCCGAACCCGACGATCAGGCCCCGCCCCGCAGGTCCGGTGCCTCAGGCCCGGCTCCTCGGGCCCCGCCCCTCAGGCCCGGTGCCGCCACCGGTAGCAGAGCTCCGGCCGCCCGACGCTCCCGTACTGCGGCTCCCGCACCGCGCACCCGGTCTCCACCAGGTGCTCCAGGTAGCGCCGCGCGGTGATCCGGGAGACCCCGGCCGCCGCACCCGCGGCCGCCGCCGACAACCCGGTGGCCGCCTCGCGCAGGACCGAGGCGACGGTGTCCAGGGTGGGCGCGCTCAGCCCCTTGGGCAGGGTGCTGCGCTCCGGCGTACGGAGCAGGGCGAACGCCTGGTCGACCTCCTCCTGCCCGGTCGCCTCCCCGCTGCGCCCGAGGCTGTCGCGGTAGCGGGCGTAGCGCTCCAGCCGGTCGTGCAGGGCGGCCGCGCTGAACGGCTTCAGCAGGTACTGCACGACGCCAGCGGAGACCGCCTGCCGGACCATCGCGAGGTCGCGGGCCGAGGTCACCGCGATGACGTCGGTGCTGTGGCTGGCCGCGCGCAGCGTACGGCAGAGCTGGAGCCCGTGGCCGTCCGGCAGGTAGAGGTCGAGCAGGGTGAGGTCGACGGGCGTCCCGGCGGCGCGGGCCCGGTCCAGGAAGCGCAGCGCGTCGGCGCAGCTGTGGACCGTCCCGGCGGCATGGAAGCCGGGCTCCCGCCGGACGTAGAGGGTGTGCGCGGCGGCGGCCACCGGGTCGTCCTCGACCACCAGGACGGAGATCCCCGCCCCGGCGGCGGCTGTGTGGGCGGTGCCGTTCACGCCAGGGCCCCTTCCCGCTCCCGACCGCTCGACCCACCGGGCCGGTCGGCGGGCTCCCCCGGCTCGCCACCGGGCCCTCCCGGCCCGCCCGGCCGTCCGGCCAGCGGCAGCCGCACCGTGAGCACCGCGCCGCGCTCCCGTCCGACCTCGACGGTGCCGCCGTTGCGCCGGGCGGTCTGGGCGACCAGCGCCAGCCCGAGCCCGTGCCCATGCCCGTCCTGCTTGGTGCTCCAGCCTCGCCGGAAAACGTCCTCGACCGCGCCCGGGTCGATCCCCGCGCCGGTGTCGGCGACCCGCAGCAGCAGGCAGGCGCCGGGCACCCCGGCGCCGTCACCGCCGTCGCGACCTTCGCCGTCGCCGCCGGTGCAGTCCCGACCGCCGCAGTCCCGACCGCCGGCGATCCGCGCCGTGACGGTGACCTCCGGCGGGACGGGGCTCTCGGCCGCGCCGGCGATGGCGGCGTCCACGGCGTTGTCGATCAGGTTGCCGAGGACGGTGATCAGGTCCCGCGCGGAGAGGCCGGGCGGCAGCACCCCGTCGTCGATCCTGCTGTCCTCGGTGAGCGTCAACTCCACGCCCCGTTCGGCGGCTTGGGCGGCCTTGCCGAGCAGCAGCGCGGCCAGCACCGGCTCGCCCACCGCCGCGACCACCCGGTCGGTGAGCTGCTGGGCGAGTTCGAGCTCCGCGGTGGCGAACTCCACCGCCTGTTCGTGGCGGCCGAGTTCGATCAGCGAGACCACCGCGTGCAACCGGTTGGCGGCTTCGTGAGCCTGCGCGCCGAGCGCCTCGGTGAAGCACCGCACCGAGTCCAACTCCCCGCTGAGCGCTTGGAGTTCGGTGTGGTCCCGAAGGGTCACCACCCGGCCGAGGCCGGGGCCGGTGCCGATGGTGGAGGTGTTCAGCACCACGACGCGCTCGGCGGTCAGGTGCACCTCGTCCCGGACGGGCTCCTCCCCCAGCACGGCCGCCACCAGCGCCTCCGGCAGGCCCAGTTCCACCACCGGTCGACCGTCCAGGTCGCCGGTCAGACCGAGCAGTTCACGGGCGGCGTCGTTGCACAGCACCACCCGGTGCGAGCGGTCCAGCAGGACCAGTCCCTCGCGCACCGCGTGCAGGGTCGCCTGGTGGTACTCGTAGAGGTGGCTCAGCTGGTCCGGCCCCATCCCATGGGTGTGCCGCCGCAGCCGGGAGTTGGCGAGGTAGGTACCGACGCCGCCGACCGCGAGCGCGGCGACCGCCACCCCCACCAGGGCGAGCAGCGGACCGCTCAGCTGCGCGGAGATCGACTCCACCGTGAGGCCCGCGCTGACCAGCGCGACCACCCGGTGCCGCTCGTCCCACACCGGGGCGACCACCCGCACGGACGGGCCGAGCGTGCCGGTGTACGTCTCGCTGCGGGTCTGCCCGGCGAGCGCCCAGTCGATGTGCCCCAGGTAGGTCCGGCCGATCTGCTCGGGCAGCGGGTGGGTCCAGCGCACGCCGTCGGTGTCCATGACGGTGATGAAGGAGACCCCGGTGTCGGCCCGCACCTGCTCGACGTACGGCTGGAGCGCCGCGGTCGGGTCGGGGGCGCCGACGGCGGCCCGGACGGACGGCGAGTCGGCGACGGCGTGCGCGACCGCGGTGACCTGGCGACGGGCGGCGTCCTCGGCACGGTCGGCGGTGAAGAGGTACGCGAGCACCGCGCCACCGGCGACCACGGCGGCGACGATCACCACCTGGACGACGAACAGCTGCCCGGCCAGGCTGCGGACCAGCCGCCGGGGACCGCGGCCCGTCGGCCGGTGCGAACGGCGGCGCGGGGCGGTGGGGGCGGTGCGCTCGGACATGCCTGCCAGTGTGCACCACGCCCCCGGGCGCCCCCGAGGGCCGTCCGGCCCGCACCATTCGCGGGCTAGGCCTCCGGGCCGGACAGCCGGGTCGGACATCCGGGCCGCCCGCGCCGTTCATGAACTCTATGAACGCAAACGTGACCTCCGTCACCTCGGAGCCCATAGTCAGAGCGGCCCATCCCCCCGGGGCCACCAGGACTGCACGGCAAGGGAGCCGCAGATGTCGATCACTGGAGCCGCCGCGGCGGCGGGACCCAGACGCAAGGACCGGACCCACTACCTCTACATCGCCGTGATCGCCGCGGTGGTCGCGGGTGTGGTGGTCGGCCTGGCCGCCCCCGGTTTCGCCGTGGAGCTGAAGCCGATCGGCACGGGCTTCGTCAACCTGATCAAGATGATGATCAGCCCCGTGATCTTCTGCACCATCGTCCTGGGCATCGGCTCGGTGACCAAGGCCGCGAAGGTCGGCAAGGTCGGCGGCCTCGCCCTCGGTTACTTCCTCGCCATGTCGACCGTCGCGCTGGCCATCGGCATGGTCGTCGGCAACCTGCTGGAGCCCGGCGGCGGCCTGCACCTGACCGCCGCGCTCGCCAAGTCCGGCCACGCCCAGGCGGCCGCCGGCGGCGCCCAGTCGACCGCCGACTTCCTGCTCGGGATGATCCCCGAGACGCTGTTCTCCGCCCTGACCCAGGGCAAGGTGCTCCAGACCCTGCTGGTCGCCCTGCTCACCGGCTTCGCCCTCCAGGCGATGGGCCCGGCCGGCGCGCCGGTGCTGCGCGGGATCGAGCACGTGCAGCGACTGGTCTTCCGGGTCATGTCGATGATCATGTGGGTCGCGCCGGTCGGCGCCTTCGGTGCGATGGCCGCCGTGGTCGGCGCCACCGGCACCGCCGCGCTGAAGAGCCTGGCCGTCATCATGATCGGCTTCTACGTCACCTGCGTGCTCTTCGTCGTCGTGGTGCTGGGCACGCTGCTGCGCCTGGTCGCCGGGGTCAACGTGTTCGCGCTGCTGAAGTACCTCGGCCGCGAGTTCCTGCTGATCCTCTCCACCTCCTCCTCCGAGAGCGCGCTGCCCCGCCTGATCGCCAAGATGGAGCACCTGGGCGTCAGCCGCCCGGTCGTCGGCATCACCGTGCCGACCGGCTACAGCTTCAACCTCGACGGCACCGCCATCTACCTGACCATGTCGTCGATCTTCATCTCCGAGGCGATGGACAAGCCGATGTCGCTCGGCGAACAGCTCTCGCTGCTGGTCTTCATGGTGATCGCGAGCAAGGGCGCGGCCGGGGTCACCGGTGCCGGCCTGGCCACCCTCGCGGGCGGGCTCCAGTCGCACAAGCCCGCGCTGGTGGACGGGGTCGGCCTGATCGTCGGCATCGACCGCTTCATGTCGGAGGCCCGCGCGCTCACCAACTTCGCGGGCAACGCCGTCGCGACCGTGCTGATCGGGCACTGGACCGGCGAGATCGACGCCGAGCGCGCCCGGCGGGTGCTGGCCGGTGAGCTGCCGTTCGACGAGCTGACACTGGTCGACTCCCACGGTGCGGCCTCCGGTCCCGCCGCCGCGTCGGACGGCCCCACGGCCGACGCCCCCGAGGCCACTCCCGAGACCGCCCCCGAGGCTGTCCCCACCGGGGGCACCGCCACCCAGGGCGCGGCCACCGCCGGGGTCTGACCCCGGCAGCGACCCCCGCACTCCCCCGGTCCGGCGCCCCCACCAACCCCCGGAAACGGCGCCGGACCGGGGGTCCTCGTTTTTCCGTCCGGCCGACGTTCCCGGTCGGGCCCGGACAGGTACCCGCCCGCTCGTCACAGGTCCTGCGAGCCGCTGACCACCCAGGACACCCCGCCGACCGGGTCCTCCAGCACGACGTGCAGATGGTGCAGCCCGGCCGACGGCTCCTGCCAGGTGAAACAGCGCATCCGGTCCACCAGCGCGTTCACCTCGCCCCGGTCCACCCCGCCTGCCCCGTCCGGACCGTCCGGACCGTCCGGACCATCCAGGCCGTCCGCCCCAGCCATCGCGGCCAGTGCCCGCCACACCCCCAGCCTCCCGTGCGCGCAGCCCTGCGCCCGCTCCAGGGCGGCGGACCGCACCAGCGCCGGGTAG
>NZ_LFVW01000202.1:0-3955 GCF_001182915.1 Kitasatospora sp. MY 5-36 | reverse complement strand
CCCGCCGGTCGCGGGCCAGCAGGGCGGCCGCCGCCGGGGCCTGACCGCGGACGCAAGCCGTCTCCGCCCACGGCGCGAGCGCGCCCAGCCCCTCCAGGGCCCGGGTGACCGGCGGCCCGTCCGGCCGTCCGGCCGACCGCGCCACCGGGGGCAGCTCCACCTCGCCCAAGCCCTCCCGGCTGGCCGGCAGGGTCAGCAGCGCACTGCGCGCGCCCCCGCCGGGCAGGTACTCGCGTACCCGGGCCGCCTCGTCCCAGCCCGCCGCCTCCCACGGCTCCAGGCGCAGCGGCACGCCCTCCGGGTCGGGCTCGGCCCCGTACGAGAGGTCCTCGCCGAGCAGCGCCCGGGTGTGCGCGACCAGCCGTCGCACCGGGACCGGACCGAGCAGCGGGGCCAGCCGCAGCCAGGAGTGCCGGGTCGCCAGCACCTCCCAGAGCGGGCCGGCGTCGTGGTCGGCCACTCCGGCGGCCGTCCCCGTGCCGCCGTCCCGGTCGAACAGGCGGACGGCCAGCTCGGGCGGCGCCGCGTAGGCGATCAGGTGGCCGAGCGGCGCGGTCAGCACGGCCGCGGCCTCCTCGCCCGCCTCCGCCACGGCGGCCGCGCGGCCCTGCCGGTAGGCGGCGAGCAGCTCGGGCCAGCGGCCGTCCTCGGCCAGTGCGCGCAGGCGGCCGTGCTGGTGGATGATCACGATTCGCAGGGTACGGGCCGGGGCGGCGCATCAGCTGACTTGCCGTCAGCTCGGTGCGTCGGGGCGGCACTCGTACGCCCGCCGCCCCGCGCACCGCCACACCCTCAGCTCCGCTCGTGCTCCCGCTCGCGCTCCTGTTCGCACCCCCGCTCCTGCTCCCGTTCGCACCCCGCCTCCCGCTCGCGTTCGCGCTCCCGCTGGAGGACGGCGCGCAGTCGGCCGTGGGCTCGGCGCCGGGTGACGGCCAGCGTGCTGCGGTGCAGCCCGAGCAGTTCGGCGGCCTCGTCGACGCTGTAGCCGTCGAGGTCCACCAGCGCCACCGCGCGGGCCTGCTTGACGGTCAGGAAGCCCAGCAGGCGGACCACCTCCCAGCGCGCCTGCAACTCGGCCATCCCGCCGGACCTGGGGTCGAACTCCCCCCGGTCCCGCTCGACGGCGTCGCCCACCTCCGGCACCTCGGGCATCGACACCCGCCGACGCTCCCGGCGCCACTGGTCGCGCAGGATGTTCACCATCGTGGTGAACGCGTAGGCGTACGGCTGCGGATGACCGAGGAAGCGCTCCGGCCGGCGGGCGATCCGCAGGTACGCCTCGTGGACGACGTCCCCGGCGCCGACCGGACCGCCGGCGAGGGAGGCCGCCGCCTGCTGGAGTCTGGGCAGGAGATCCGTGAACACCCGGTTGAATTCGGCCGATTGACCGCTACTCCCACTCGGACCGAAGCCCTCTTCCCGTCCGCCGCCCGCATTTCGACCGCTGCAATCCACCATGCCGCTCTCCCCGGAAATCGGCACCCCGAGCACCCGGTCCGCCCTGGCCACAGGGGTCTTGAGCCGACCGAATGACTTGTGACACAGGTCACATCATAGTTCGTCGTCTCACTGTGCGCAGTCATTCGTGTGCACCATGTCACCAACCGCACAGGAAGCGGGACTTCACCTCCGCGCGGACACCCCGGCGACCGGGGACGGCTCCGCCCGACGAGAACCCCTGAGCAAGGAGAACCACCGTGCGAGGTTGCATCGCCAGGAAGATCGCCACGTTCGGGCTGGCCGCCACGGCCGCCCTCGGCGTGCTCGGGGCCACCGCCCTGCCGGCCGCCGCGGCGACGGTCCGGACCCAGGCCCTCACCCCCGAGACCGACACGGACTGGAACACCGTCGAGACCGCGACCTACCGCTGCGTCATCACCGCCGACTACGGCTGGCGCTGGGAGGGGACCTGCAACGTCTACTCCGGACGACTGCGCACCATCACCTACTGTGCCGACGGCTCGTCGAGCACCGGCCTGTGGATCGGCGCGCGGCCGCAGGCCTGGGCGGTCTGGGGCAACTGCCCCGGGTCGAGCTGGACCCGGATCGTGTTCCAGTGGCACAGCTGAACCGCCGGACCCGGAACCGCTGAGAGTCGACGGGTGACAGGTGACAGCTGACAGATTTCGAAATCTGTCAGCTGTCACCTGTTAGTTGTGAGTTGTCAGCTGTCATCCGCACGCCGTCCGCCCGCCGACACCTCCCGCCGCCGCCTCAGCCCACCGGAGAGACGTCCGCGAGCAGCCGGGCGGCGTGCACCCGGCCCGCGTGCTCGACCAGGTTGATCAGCACCTCCTTGCCCGAGGCCCGGTGGCGCGCATCGCACAACAGCACCGGCGTACCCGCGTCCAGGTCCAGCGCGCGGGCGACCTCCTCCGGCCTGAACTCCCGTGTCCCGGCGAAACGGTTCACCGCGACCACGAAGGGGATGCCCCGGTGCTCGAAGAAGTCGACGGCCGGGAAGCAGTCGGTCAGCCGGCGGGTGTCGGCGAGCACCACCGCACCGAGCGCCCCCTGGGCCAGCTCGTCCCAGAGGAACCAGAACCGGTCCTGCCCCGGGGTGCCGAACAGGTAGACCGCCAGCCCCTCCCGGATGGTGATCCGACCGAAGTCCATCGCCACCGTGGTCGTCGACTTGCGCTCCACGCCGTCGAGGTCGTCCACCTCCCGCCCGGCCTCGGTCAGCCGCTCCTCGGTGCGCAGCGGCCGGATCTCGCTGACCGCGCCGACCAGCGTCGTCTTGCCGACCCCGAAGCCGCCCGCCACCAGGATCTTGAGCGCCAGCACGGCGTCGTCGGGATCCTCGGCATCGAACGGGTCCGACCCGCCGTACGGACCGGACCGGCCGGACGATACCGACGGGTCGGGCAGGTCGGACGGGTGGTCAGAGTGCACGGAGTCCACGGATGACCTCCTGGAGGATGCGCTCGTCGGGGAGCAGGGCGGGCGGGACGGGACGGCGGACCCGGATGAGCCCGGCCGCCAGCAGGTCGCCGAGCAGCACCCGCACGACGCCCACCGGCAGGTCGAGCTCGGCGGCCAGCTCGGCCACGGACAGCGGAGTGCCCCGGCACAGCGCGAGGATGCGCGCCTGTTCCGGGCCGACCGGCGGCTCGGGCGCGTCCGGTACGAGCGCCGGGTCGGGGAGTTCGGCGACCACCACGGCGATCAGGTCGAAGCGCTGCTCCCCGGCCCCGGTGCGCCCCCTGGTCATCGCGTACGGGCGGACCAGCGGCCCGGCGTCGTCGTCGTACCAGCGGGCCCGGTGGGCGGCCGCGAGCGGATTGCGGGGGTGACCGTCGGGTTCGGCCCTCGGGTGCTCGGGATGTCGCCCCCGGTACGGGTGGGGCACCGGACTCACCGGCCGCCCACCGTCCGCGGCGGGGCGCTCAGGTGCTCCCCGACCCGGCGGACCAGCCTGGCCATCTCGTAGGCGACCAGGCCGAGGTCGGCCCGGGCCGTGGTGAACACGGCGAGGCAGGTACCCTCCCCGGCCGCCGCGACCAGCAGGTAGCCGCCCTCCAACTCGACCATGGTCTGGCGGACTTCGCCGGCGCCGAAGTGCCGGCCGGCGCCCTTGGCCAGGCTGTGGAAGCCGGAGGCGACGGCCGCCAGATGCTCCCCGTCCTCCCGCGCCAGACCGGCCGAGGTGCCCATGGCCAGTCCGTCGGCGGAGAGCATCACGGCGAAGCGGAGCTCGGGGGCGCGCTGGACCAGCTCGTCGAGGAGCCAGTTCAGCTCCCCCGCGCGGTGGGTGGTGGCGATCACGGACGCTCTCCTTCGGGTCGGGACGGGGGTTGGGGGTGGCGCGCCCGCGGCGGCCGCGGAGCGTCGGCGGGCTGCCCGTCCCGCCGAACCTCCGGGTGCAGACCGCGCGCCCATCCGTTCTGGAAGGCCGACATCGCCGCCCGCGCCTCCTCCGGGCTGCGGCCCGCGGCGCCGAGGCCGTCGCCGG
>NZ_LFVW01000201.1:0-35971 GCF_001182915.1 Kitasatospora sp. MY 5-36 | reverse complement strand
CCCGCCAGGCCACCAGGGCGCCGGCCGCGGCCGCCAAGGCGCCCAGCACCAGCCCGACCACCGGGGCCGCCACCATCGCCCGGGCCGCCGCGGCCCGGTCCCAGCGCTCCACCCGCACCCGCAGCACGGACAGCGTCCCGAACCCGAACCGCAGGCCCTCGGCCCAGCCGGCCCGGTCGCCGCGGTCCGTCATGTGCGCGTTCCTCTCGAAGGTCAGACAGCAGGACAGTCAGACAGCAGGACAGTAGGAGAGGGCGGGAAAGCAAGAACGCCCCGGCGAAGGGGCGTTCTCCGGACGGCCGGGGCCGCCGCTACAGCTTCCGCAGCAGGTCCGCCGCCGAGGGCAGCCTCGGCTGCTCCTTCGGCGCGCCCGGCGCCGCCGGCACGAAGGGCTTCGGCGCCTCGTCCGCGAGCACGTCCCCCGCGGCCTGGAGCAGCGGCAGCGCCAGCAGCGCGCCGACGCCCTCGCCCATGGTGATGCCCTGGTCCTGCAGCGGCGTCAGGGTCAGCCGGTCGTACGCCTTCGCCTGGGCCGGCTCGCCGCTGGACTGCCCGGCGCGCCACCACTCCGGCGCCCGGAAGGCGATCCGCTGCGCGACCAGGGCGCAGGCCGCCGAGACCACGCCGTCCAGCACCACCGGCAGCCGTCGGACGGCCGCCTGGAGCAGGAAGCCGGTGATC
This sequence comes from Kitasatospora sp. MY 5-36, assembly GCF_001182915.1. Lineage (NCBI taxonomy): Bacteria > Bacillati > Actinomycetota > Actinomycetes > Kitasatosporales > Streptomycetaceae > Kitasatospora > Kitasatospora sp. MY 5-36. Next base: position 35,290 of record NZ_LFVW01000201.1, on the reverse strand, counting down.
GCGGCGAAGTCGGCGCCGCCGGTGGCGCCGAGCAGGGCCAGCTGGTCGCCGAGCACCGGCCGGGCCCGCCGCAGCGAGTCCCGGATGGTGGCGCACTTGACCATCCACACCCGGTCGTCGATCCCGGAGCCGCGCCCGGTCACCGCCGCCGCGTCGGTCCCGCAGAGCGCGCCGACCAGCACGCCGGCCACCGTGGTGGCGCCGACCCCGAGGTCGCCGAGCAGCACCAGGTCGGTGCCGGCGTCGGCCTCCTCGTCGGCGACGGCCATGCCGGCCCGGAACGCCCGGACGGTCTCCTGGGCGGTGAGCGCGTCCTCGACGTCGATCCGCCCGGAGCCGCGCCGGATCCGGTGGGCGACCACCTCGTCCGGGAAGTCGGTCGGGTCGGCGTCCACGGCGACGTCGACGACCCGCACCTGGGCGCCGTAGCGCGCGGCCAGCCGGGACACCGGCGCGCTGCCGTCGAGCACGGCCCGCACCCGGGCCGCGGTGCCGCCCCGGGCGGGCATCCGGGAGACCCCGAGCGCCGCCACGCCGTGGTCGGCGGCGAACAGCAGCACCTTGGGGGCGGAGACGGGCAGCACCGGCGAGCGCCCCTGTACGGAGGCCAGCCAGCTGCCCAGCTCCTCGAGCCGGCCGAGCCCGCCGCGCGGCCGGTCGGCCGCCTGCCAGCGCTCCTCGGCGGCCCGCCGGGCGCTCTCGTCGGGGCGCTCGACGAGCGAGGAGAACGTATCGAGATCCACGGTCGTGTCCATCGTCCGGAAGGCTACACGGCGCGGGTGTTCAGCCAACGGCTGGCTTGACGGTCAGCACCTGACCGGCCACCACCAGCAGGACCCGCTCGGAGGCGTCGGCCACGGCCATGTTGAGCCGGCCCAGGGTGTCGCGGAAGCGGCGGCCCGCGGCGGTGGCCGGGACGACGCCCATGCCGACCTCGTTGCTCACCGCGACGGCGGTCCGTCCGGTGGCCGCCCAGGCCCGCGCCAGCGCCTCGCAGCGGCGCTGCACGGCGGCCTCGCCGCCGGCCGCCCAGACCTCGTCGTCCCAGGCGCCGCACTCGTCCATCACGGCGGTCAGCCACAGGGCGAGGCAGTCGACCAGCACCGGTGCCGGGTCGGCCGGGTCGGCCAGTACGGCCTCCAGGTCGCAGGTCTCGGCGGTGCGCCAGCTCGCCGGCCGGCGCTCCCGGTGCAGCGCGACCCGCTGGGCCCACTCGGCGTCGCCGTCGCGGGTGCCGCCGGTGGCCACGTACAGGACGTCCGGACGGTCGGCGAGCAGCTGCTCGGCGCGGGTGGACTTGCCGGAGCGGGCGCCGCCGAGCAGCAGGGTGCGGGGCAGCGGGGGACGGGTGGGCTCGGATCGGGTCGCCATGCCGTCCATCCTGCCGGAGCAGGCATACGGAAGATCGGGCCGGGCAGGCTATGGTGCGCAGCAACACAGGCAGCGTGGTCAGTGGGAGGAGCCGGCATGGTCTGGACGTGGCGGTACGAGAAGGCGGACGGCAGCGCGGTGACGCCGGGCGCCGGCCAGGAGGAGTTCGCCGGCCAGGGGGACGCCGAGACCTGGATCGGGGAGACCTGGAAGCAGCTCGCGGAGGACGGTGTGGACACCGCGGTGCTGCTGGAGGACGACCGGGTCGTCTACTCGATGAGCCTGGGCGAGGAGTAGCGCGGACGGGGTGGAGCGGCCGCGGCGCGGCTACTTCGCCCCGATCACGTGCAGGAGCGCGGCGACCTGCCGGTACGGGTCGGTGCGGCCGGCCCGGTCCTCGGCTTCCAGGAGCTGGGCCAGCTGCCGCCCGTCCACCGGCGGGGCCGCGTCGTCCGGGGCGCTGTCGGTGAAGACCCGCACGCCGTACCAGTGCCGCAGCGGGACGGACACCTCGGAGAGGGTGACGGTGAGGTCGGCGAGCCGGTCGGCCCGTGCGGCCAGTCCGAGCCGGTTGTAGTACCGGTCGCTCTCGAAGGCGTGCAGGGCGGCCCGCCAGTCCCCGGCGGCGGCCGGCCGCAGGGCGAGCGCGTCGCGGTTGCGGACCAGCAGCGAGAGCAACCCCCCGGGCGCCAGCAGCCGGGCCAGCGAGGCGATCATCGGGTCCGGGTCGGGCAGGTACATCAGGACGCCGTGGCAGAGCACCACGTCGAAGCTGCGCGGGCCGAACCAGCGCCCGCACTGGTGGCCGTCGCCGCTGAGCAGCTGCATCCGGCCGCGGACCTCCGGCGGCTCCTCGGCGAGCGCCCCCTGGGCGACACCGAGCGCGACCGGGTCCGAGTCGATCCCGGTGACGTAGTGGCCGGCCCGGGCCAGCCGCAGGGCCTGGGTGCCCTGGCCGCAGCCGATGTCGAGGACGCGCTGCCCGCTGCGGCCGGCCAGCTGTTCGGCGAGCTGGCGGGCGACGAGCTCCTGGCGGACGAAGTTGCGCAGCCCGCCGAGCCGGTCCAGCCAGGCGCCGGTGCCGCCCGCGAAGGAGCCGCTGCGCGAGGGCAGCCGACGCTCCTGGGCGAGGCGGTCGTGGCCGCCGTCGCCCTGCCCCGGCAGCGCGCCGCCCTGCCCGGGGAGTGCGTAGAGGCCGGGCCCCTCCCAGGAGGGCGGGGCCCAGCCGGAGCCGACCGGTTCGGCGGTCAGGGCTTCTCCCCGCGCCGCACCTGCGGCTTGGGCAGGCGCAGCCGGCGCATCTGGAGGGTGCGCATGATGCCGTACGCGACGGCGCCGCGGGTGCTCTGGTCGGCGAAGCGCTCGGCCAGCTGCTTGCGCAGGCCGAAGCCGAGGCGGACGAAGTCCAGGATCACCAGCACGAAGAACAGCAGGAACAGCAGCGTGGAGAGCAGCTGGAGCGCCGGCACCTTGACGATGCTGAGCACCAGGATGACCACGGCGGCCGGCAGGAAGAACTCGGCCAGCGACCAGCGGGAGTCCACGTAGTCGCGGGCGAACTTGCGCACCGGGCCCTTGTCACGGGCCGGCAGGTGGCGCTCGTCGCCGTTCATCAGCGCCTGGCGCTGCTTCTCGCGCTCGGCGCGCATCCGCTCGCGCCCCTGGCGGGCGGCCTCCTTGCGGTCCTTGGGCACGGTCACCCGGGTACGCCGGTTGGCCTCGGCCTCACTGCGCTTGGGGGTGGGGCGGCCCTTCTTGGCCTGCGGATCGCGGGCCTGGGTCGTCTCGTCCTGCTTCTCCAGCACGGTGGCGGAGGCGGCGGCATCATCTGAACGGCGTCGGAACACACCACCAGCGTACGGGGTGCGACGCGGCTTCCACGGGCGCCCTCGGAACCGAACACATATCGATACCGCCAGGTCGCCGTCCGAAGCGGGTTTCCCGGGCCCTTCCCGTAGGGGATCAGTCGGATGGACGATGGGGGGGATGAGGGGCGGATCCACCCGGGGGAGGAGGAAACGCCACTGGTCGCTGTAGCAGTCTTGTTGCAGGCAGGTGCACTGCGGCGAAGGGCTCGCTGCACATACACTCGTCGTGTCTGGTAACGAGATAGAGACCGCAGGCCGGAGAAGGGGGCACCCGAGGCCCATGAGCGACGGAATCATGAAGCGTATGGGGCTGATCTTCCGCTCCAAGGCGAACAAGGCCTTGGATCGGGCGGAGGATCCGCGTGAGACGCTTGACTACTCCTACCAGAAGCAGCTTGAGCTGCTCCAGAAGGTACGGCGTGGTGTCGCGGATGTCGCGACCTCGCGCAAGCGGCTCGAACTCCAGCTGACGCAGCTCCAGCAGCAGTCGGCGAAGTACGAGGACCAGGGCCGCAAGGCGCTGTCGCTCGGCCGGGAGGACCTCGCCCGCGAGGCGCTGACCCGCAAGGCCAACATGCAGTCGCAGATCAACGACCTGGAGACGCAGTACCAGCAGCTCCAGGCCGAGGAGGAGAAGCTCACCCTCGCCTCCCAGCGACTTCAGGCCAAGGTGGACGCCTTCCGCACCAAGAAGGAGACCATCAAGGCGACGTACACGGCCGCCCAGGCGCAGACCCGCATCGCCGAGTCCTTCTCCGGGATCTCGGAGGAGATGGGCGACGTCGGCCTGGCGATCCAGCGTGCCGAGGACAAGACCGCCCAGATGCAGGCCCGGGCGGGCGCGATCGACGAGCTGCTGGCCTCCGGTGCGCTCGACGACGCGAGCGGTCTCGGCCGCAAGGACGACATCGAGGCCGAGCTGGAGCGGGTGGCCGGCGGTTCCGACGTCGAGCTGGAGCTGGCCCGGATGAAGGCCGAGCTCTCCGGTCCCTCCTCGGCCGGCCCCGCCGCGATCGAGCAGGGCAAGCAGGACGTCCAGCCGCAGCCGCAGCAGGACACCCCGCGCATCAACTACAACAAGTGATCTGAGCTCGACCCCACGAACCAGGGAGACGCACGGCATGATCATGAGGGTCATGGGTGAGGGGCAGTACGAGGTGGGCGACGACCACCTGAACCTGCTCAACGAGCTCGACGCCGAGCTCGTCACCGCAGTGGAGTCGGGGGACGAGGCGCTCTTCCGTGAGGCCTACGGCAAGCTCATCGAGGCGGTGAAGCAGTACGGCACCCCGGTGCCGCTGGATTCGCTGGAGCCGTCCGAGCTGATCCTGCCGAGCGCCGACGCGACGATCGACGAGGTCCGCGAGCTGCTGATGGCCGACGGCGAGGGCGTGATCCCGGGCTTCCCGGAGTAGGGCCGCGGCCGCTGCCAGACGAAAGGGCGGGCCCCCTCCACCATGGAGGGGCCCGCCCTTCGGCTGTTGTCCGCGGACGGCTACGGCAGGGCCAGCATCCGGTCCAGCGCCGCCTTGGCGTACGTCTCGGTCTCCGGGTCGACGGTGATCACGTTCGGCACCCGGCCCTCGACCAGCGACTCCAGCGCCCAGACCAGGTGCGGCAGGTCGATCCGGTTCATGGTCGAGCAGAAGCAGACCGCCCGGTCCAGGAAGACGATCTCCTTGTCCGGGTGCGCCTTGGCCAGGCGGCGGACCAGGTTCAGCTCGGTGCCGATGGCCCACTTGGAGCCGGGCTCGGCGGCGTCCAGCGCCTTGATGATGTACTCGGTCGAGCCCACCATGTCGGCGGCCGCGACGACCTCGTGCTTGCACTCGGGGTGCACCAGGACGTTCACGCCGGGGATCCGCTCGCGGACGTCGTTCACCGAGTCCAGGCTGAACCGGCCGTGCACCGAGCAGTGGCCGCGCCAGAGGATCATCTTGGCGTCCCGCAGCTGCTCGGCGGTCAGGCCGCCGTTCGGCCGGTGCGGGTTGTAGACGACGCAGTCGTCCAGCGAGAAGCCCATGTCCCGTACGGCGGTGTTGCGGCCGAGGTGCTGGTCGGGCAGGAAGAGCACCTTCTGCCCCTGCTCGAAGGCCCACTCCAGGGCGCGCTTGGCGTTGGAGGAGGTGCAGATGAGGCCGCCGTGCCGGCCGGTGAAGGCCTTGATGTCGGCGGAGGAGTTCATGTACGAGACCGGGACGGTGACGTCGGCTATGCCGGCGTCGGTCAGCACGTCCCAGCACTCGGCGACCTGCTCGGCGGTGGCCATGTCGGCCATCGAGCAGCCGGCCGCGAGGTCCGGCAGGACGACCTGCTGGCGGTCGCTGGTGAGGATGTCCGCGGACTCGGCCATGAAGTGCACGCCGCAGAAGACGATGTACTCGGCCTCGGGGCGGGCGGCCGCGTCGCGGGCGAGCTTGAAGGAGTCGCCGGTGACGTCGGCGAACTCGATCACCTCGTCGCGCTGGTAGTGGTGGCCGAGGATGAAGACGCGGTCGCCGAGCGCGGCCTTGGCCGCGCGGGCGCGCTCGACGAGGTGGGGGTCGGAGGCCGGGGGGAGGTCACCGGGGCATTCGACGCCGCGCTCGCTGTTCGGGTCGGCCTCGCGGCCGAGCAGCAGCAGAGCGAGCGGCGTCGGAGTGGGGTCGACGCCGTGGGTCTCGGTGATGGTGGTGGTCACGGGCGGGTGCCCTTCTGTGCGGCCGAGCTAGCGGTGGGGCCTTTTCGTCTAACTGACGCTATCTATTCTAACCGCTTAGCGTCAGAGTGACGATGGCCATCCTGTCGATGTGACGAGAACCGCTCGTCGAATCGGATGCTTCCGGGCGTGGCCGAATCGATACTTCGAAGCCGACGGGTATGGCTGAGCCCATGAAAGCAATCGCGATCAACCGCTACGGCGGCCCCGAGGTGGTCGAGTACACCGACCTGCCCGACCCCAAGGTCGGGCCCGACTCCGTACTGGTCGAGGTCCGGGCGGCCGGGGTGAACCCGGTGGACTGGAAGGTCCGGGACGGCGCCCTGGACGGCATCCTCGACGCGCACTTCCCGCTGGTCATGGGCTGGGACGTGGCCGGCGTGGTCCGCGCGGTCGGCGGCGGGATCACCGAGTTCGCCCCGGGCGACGAGGTGTACGGCTACGTCCGCAAGGACGCCGTCGAGCACGGCACCTACGCCGAACTGGTCTCCGCCCCGGTCCGCACCCTGGCCCGCAAGCCGGCCGCGCTGGACTGGGCGCAGGCCGGCGGCCTGCCGCTGGCCGGGCTCACCGCCCTGCAGGGCCTGCGGGCGCTGCGCCTCGCCGAGGGGGAGACCGTCCTGGTGCACGCCGCCGCGGGCGGGGTCGGCCACCTGGCGGTGCAGGTGGCCCGGGCCCGCGGCGCCCGGGTGATCGGCACCGCGGCCGAGCGCAACCACGACTTCCTGCGCGGCCTCGGCGCCGAGCCGGTGGTGTACGGCGAGGGCCTGGCCGACCGGGTCCGCGTGCTCGCCCCCGACGGGGTGGACGCCGCCCTCGACCTGGTCGGCCACGGCGCCGTCCAGCTCTCGGCCGGCCTGGTGGCGGACCCGGGCCGGATCGCCTCGATCACCGACTACGGGGTCAAGGCGCTCGGCGGCCGGTACGTCTGGGTCCGCCCGGACGCCGACGACCTCGCCGAGCTGGCCGCGCTCGCCGACGACGGCCGGCTGACCGTCACCGTCGCCTCCACCTTCCCGTTGGCCCAGGCCGCCTCCGCCCAGGCGCTCAGCGCCGAGGGCCGTACCCGGGGGAAGATCGTGCTGCTCGTCCCGTGACGGCCGCCCGCCCGTCATCCGACGGCGGTGAACTCGTCCAGGTCATCCGCCAGAATGGTGGCGAACCGTTTCGGCAGTGGCAGCCCACCGCCGGAGCGCCCCGCCGAACCCCCCGTACGACCCGTGGAGCCCCTCACCCATGACCAGCAGCCGAGCGCACGAGGTGGTCGGGGCCGACCTGGACGAGACCGACCGGCTCCTGCTCGCCCGGCTCGGCAGCGACGGCCGCGCCTCGTACGCCGAGATCGGGCTGCAGGTGAACCTCTCCGCCACCGCCGTGCGCCGGCGGATCGACCGGCTGCGGGCGCGCGGCGTGGTGCGGGGCTTCACCGTGGTGCTCGACCCGTCCGTGCTGGGCTGGCAGACCGAGGCCTTCGTCGAGGTCTACTGCCGCGAGCGCACCGCCCCCGAGGAGATCCTCGCCAGCCTGCGGCAGTTCCCCGAGGTGGTCGCCGCCTGGACGGTCACCGGCGACCCGGACGCCCTGGTGCACCTGCGGGCCGCCGACATGCGCCACCTGGAGGCCGTCATCGAGCGCATCCGGCGCGAGCCCGGAGTGCAGCGCAGCCGCTCCTCGGTGGTCCTCTCCCAGCTCATCGGCTGACCGCCCGCCGGCCGCCCCCGGACCGTACGCAGGAATCCTGCGCGGACCCGCCCGAAGACGCCCGAAACCTGCCTGACCAGCCGCGTTCCGACGCGCGGGGAGGGCCCGGTGCTGCCTACGCTGATCACGTCCGGTCGTCGCGGTGAAGCGTCCCGCCGACCGGACGCCCCCCGACACCCCCACGCCGAGAGGGACCGCCGTGTCCGCAGCACCCGACCGCATGCACCGGCCCGACAACGAGCTGGTCGACCTGGTTTTCGACTACATGCGGGAGCGGCTGCAGTACGACCCCGTCCCGCTCGACCACCCCGGTGACGGCGAGCACCTGCGCACCCAGCTGGCCGGCCTGCTGAACCAGGACGGCAACAACCCGGTCGACGTGCTCAAGCTCTACGACCACGAGCTGTCCCGGGCGGTCATCTCCGCCGACAGCCCCCGCTACCTGTCCTTCATCCCGTGCGCCCCGACCAAGGCCGCGCTGCTGTTCGACATGGTCGTCTCCTGCGCCTCCCTCCAGGGCATCTCCTGGCTGGAGGCGGCCGGCGCGATCGCCGCCGAGAACCAGGTGCTGCGCCTGATCGCCGACCGCGCGGGCCTGCCCCAGTCGGCCGGCGGCTGCTTCGTGTCCGGCGGCTCGGCGGGCAACCTGTCCGCCCTCGTCGTCGCCCGCGACACCGCCCGCCGCAAGCTGGGTGTCGGCCCGGAGGCCCGGCTGCGGATAGCCGTCGCCGACCAGGTGCACTCCTCGGTCAAGAACACCTTCAACATCATCGGCGTCGAGGCCTTCAAGGTCCCGACCGTCAACCGGCGGTTCACCGGCGAGGCGCTGCGCGCCGCCCTGGCCGCCGACCCCGACCCGGAGACGGTGATCGCCGTCGTCGGCACCGCCGGCACCACCAACGAGGGCATCGTCGACGACCTGGCCGGCCTGGCCGAGGTCGCCCGCGAGCGCGACCTCTGGTTCCACGTGGACGGCGCCTACGGCGGCGCCGGCCTGTTCGCCCCCTCCGTGCGCGAGCGCTACAACGGCATCGAGCACGCCGACTCCTTCGTGGTCGACCCGCACAAGTGGCTGTTCGCCCCCTTCGACTGCGCCGCGCTGATCTACCGCAACCCCCAGCTCGCCCGCGCCGTGCACACCCAGGACGCCTCCTACCTGGACGTCCTGCACACCGAGGGCGACGAGTGGAACCCCACCGACTACGCCTACCACCTGACCCGGCGCGCCCGCGGCCTGCCGCTCTGGTTCTCGCTGGCCGTCCACGGCGTCCAGGCCTACACCGACGCCATCGAGGCCGGCCTCACCCTGGCCCGGGAGACGGCCCAGCTGATCCGCGAGAGCGAGCACCTGGAGCTGCTGTTCGACCCGCAGCTCTCGGCGGTCTGCTTCAAGCGCAGGGGCTGGACCAACGACGACTACTACCGCTGGTCGCAGCAGCTGCTCGCGGACCAGATCGGCTTCGTCACCCCCACCGGCTGGGACGGCGAGACGGTCGCCCGCTTCGCCTTCCTGCACCCGGGCACCACCATGGAGATGGTCAAGGAGATCCTGGACACCATGGTCTGAGCCCCTGACGTCCGTACGGCCCCCTCCGGAGCGCTCCGGAGGGGGCCGTACGCGTGCCCGCCTACAGGAACGCCCCGTTCGGCAGGTACGGCGCCGGCGGCCGCATCCCGCGCACCCCGACGAAGCCGCCGGTCTCCGGCGTCAGCCCGACCTCCAGCCCGACGTCCAGCGCCCACTCCTGCTCGGCGGTCAGGTACTCCACCCGCGCCTCGGCCCCGTCCGGCACCCGGGCCAGCGCCTCGCGCAGCAGCCGGGCCCCGATCCGCTTGCTGGTGGCCGCCAGCAGCCGCACCGTGCCGCCGTCCCGGTAGCAGTAGCCGCTGCCGGCCAGCGCGTCCGCGACCAGCAGCTCCTCGAAGTGCCCGAGCATCAGCTCGTGGTCCGGCCCGTGCGCGGACCCGCGCAGCCGGCGGTCCACCGAGTCCAGCAGGTGCAGGTGGGTGGCGTTGCCGCGGTGCACCGGTATGTCGCCCGGATCGATCAGCCCCTGCCGGTCCACCGCCCCGGTCAGCCGCATCGCCGGGTGCAGGGTGAACCCGGCCAGCCGGTAGCGGCGGGCCGCCGCCGGGGAGCCGGAGGCGCAGACCATCCCGCGCAGGCAGCCCCGGGCGTGCGCCATCGCCCGTTCGAACAGCAGCCGCCCCACCCCCCGGCCCTGCGCGGACGGCCGGACGGCGAACAGCGAGGGCGTCCACAGGCCCTCGCGGCGCATCGACAGCACCACCCCGACCGCCTGCCCGCCGCTCTCCGCCAGCCAGCAGCCCCCGGGATCGGTGCGCGCCAGGTGCCTGGTCCGGGCCAGCTGCAGCGGCGTCGGCCGCGGTGGCCGCGCGGGGTCGTCGGACGGTGCGGCGAACGCGGCGAAGGACAGTTCCCGGACGACCTCCGCGTCCGCTGCGGTGTCCCTGACCTGGCGAAGGATCATGCCGACCATCCTGGCGTCCGACGGGCGGCCGTGGGGCCCGTTCACCCGGATCCGTGCCTCGGGCGGTGACCGGCCCTCCGGGGGTGTGCGAGCATGGGGAGCGTAGGGGACGCGGGTGGCACACCCGGCCTACGGACAACCAGCCGCGAACAGGCCGCAGAAATCGATCGCCGCCCGGGAAATGAAACCGGACGGCCGTTGGTTGGCACTGGCGGCAGACCGTCGTCAAGACCGGGAGAAAGCAGATGACCGTCCAGGACGAGACCACCGTCGAGAGTGGCATCCTCCTCACCGATGCCGCCGCGGCCAAGGTCAAGGCCCTGCTGGAGCAGGAAGGCCGCGAGGACCTCGCGCTGCGCGTCGCCGTCCAGCCCGGTGGCTGCTCCGGCCTGCGTTACCAGCTGTTCTTCGACGAGCGCTCGCTCGACGGTGACGTGATCAAGGACTTCGACGGCGTCAAGGTCGTCACCGACCGGATGAGCGCCCCGTACCTGGGCGGCGCCACCGTCGACTTCGTCGACACCATCGAGAAGCAGGGCTTCACCATCGACAACCCGAACGCCACCGGCTCCTGCGCCTGCGGCGACTCGTTCAGCTAAGCCCGCTGCGGAAGGCGGCCCCGGGGTGATCCCCGGGGCCGCCTTTCCGTTTCCGCCCGCGGGCGCCGCGGCGCCTACCGCCCCGCGACGTCCGGGGTGACCGGGTCCGGCCCCATGTGCGGGTCGCCCTCCAGCGGCAGCTCCTGACCGCTCGTCCTGTCGACCACCGTCCGCCCGGCCAGCGGCGAGCGCAGGTCGGCCGCGACCGACTGCCGCTTGGCCAGCGCGTTGCACACCTGCCCCGGCTGGACGGTGGGCGGGCCCGGCACGACCAGCACGTCCACCCGGCCCGGCTGCGACTCGTCCGCCTTCAGCGCGTACGTGGTGCAGACCCCGCCGAAGAAGTAGACGGTCAGCTTGGTGGTGCCGTCCACCCGGTAGGCGACCGGCGGACGGACGGGCGCGTCCGAACCGTTCGGGTTCGGCTCGCCCACCGCGATCCCGTTGCCCGGGGGAGTGGCCGGGGCCGGCTGCCCGGGCGGGGGCGAGGCCGGGCTGGGTGTGAAGCCGGTCGGCGGCTGGGCCGGCTGCGCGGCCCCGGAGGAACTCCCGGTCGGAGCCGCCGAGGACGGGCTCGCGGAGTCCGCCGGGGCCTGCGGCGAGGCACTGGCCGAGGCGGACGCGGCGGCCGAGCCGCTCGTCGCCGCGTCCGAGGCGGGCTTGCCGCCGCCGCTGCCGCAGCCGGCCACCATCACCACCGCCGCCAGCACCAGACCCGTCAGGGCCACCGCTCGCCGACCGCGCCGGGGCATCGTCTCCAGATCCATCTGCACATCCTCCCGAGGGTTCAGCGGTGCCGCCTCCTCGCCGCTCCGCGCGGATGTGACGTGCTCCGGTCGGATCCGGTTCCACACCGGTTCCGCGCGCGGCTGATCCGGTCCGGCGGGCTCAGAAGCCGTACTCGGCCATCCCGGCGACCACCCGCTGGGCCCCGGAGGACACCCGGAAGCCGGTCGAGGCGGGGGCGACGGGCTCCGGGCCGGCCGCGAGCTGCGGCCAGAACCGGCGCAGCCGCCGGGAGGAGTCCAGCAGGGCGTCGAGCGTCTCGCCGTCCTCGGTCCGCAGGACGGGCAGGGCACAGTGGTCGGTCATCATCCGGTATCGCTCCGATCCAGGGCCGCGGCCACGCTGCCGCGGTCGACGACGGGGCCCGCACGACGGGCCCCCCACGGCCGACCCTAGGCAGGGGCCCGGCCGCCCACCAGTGCTACCGGGAGGTAGTACACGGAGGAGGGCGACGGGTGCCACCATGGCCGTGGGGCGGCAACTTGCGGCACTCTTGCCGGGCGCTCCCCGGGGCCGGGTACCGTAGGCGGGTTCGTCCCCGCCTGCCCGCTGGCCCCGCAGCCACCCTGAGGAGACCCCCCGTGCGTATCGCCGTCGCCGGCTCGATCGCCACCGACCACCTGATGACGTTCCCCGGCCGGTTCGCCGACCAGCTCGTCGCCGAGCAGCTGCACACCGTGTCGCTGTCCTTCCTGGTCGACACCCTGGACATCCGCCGCGGCGGCGTCGCGCCGAACATCGCCTTCGGCATGGGTGTGCTCGGCCTGCGCCCGGTCCTGGTCGGCGCCGCCGGTGCGGACTTCGCCGAGTACCGCAGCTGGCTGGAGCGCAACAACGTGGACTGCGACTCCGTCCACATCTCCGAGACCCGGCACACCGCGCGCTTCATGTGCACCACGGACGAGGACCACAACCAGATCGCCTCGTTCTACACCGGTGCCATGGCCGAGGCCCGCAACATCGAGCTGAAGCCGATCGCCGACCGCGTCGGCGGCCTGGACCTCGTCCTGGTCGGCGCCGACGACCCGCAGGGCATGGTCCGCCACACCCAGGAGTGCCGCACCCGCGGCTACGCCTTCGCCGCCGACCCCTCCCAGCAGCTGGCCCGCCTGGAGGGCGAGGACATCCGCGAGATCGTGGACGGCGCCGCGTACCTCTTCACCAACGAGTACGAGGCCGCGCTGATCGAGACCAAGACCGGCTGGGGCGCCGAGGAGCTGCTCACCCGCGTCGGCACCCGGATCACCACCCTGGGCAGCAAGGGCGTCCGGATCGAGCGCAAGGGCGAGGCGCCGATCGTGGTCGGCTGCGCCAAGGAGGAGGCCAAGGTCGACCCGACCGGCGTCGGCGACGCCTTCCGCGCGGGCTTCCTGGCCGGCCTGTCCTGGGACCTCGACCTGGAGCGCTCCGCCCAGATCGGCTGCATGCTCGCCACCCTGGTGATCGAGACCGTCGGCACCCAGGAGTACGAGCTGCGCCCGGCCGCCTTCCTGAAGCGCTTCGAGGAGGCCTACGGCGCCGAGGCGGCCACCGAGATCAGCGCCCGCCTGGTCAAGTAGTCCGCCGGACGACGAGGTAGGCCGAGCCCCGGTCGCCGCCGTACTCGGCGGCCGGGGCCTCGCCCGCGTACTCCTGTCCGCGCATCCCGCACCAGGCCGGGATGTCCAGCCGGGCCGCCTCGTCGTCCGCCAGCACGACGACCGTGCCACCCGGCGGCACCTCGCCGATCCGCTTCGCCAGCTCGATCACCGGCAGCGGGCAGCGCTTCCCCAGCGCGTCGATCACCGTGACCCGCCCGCTCGCCTCCGGGCGCTCTGACCCGGCGCCGACGCTCCTCGCTCCGGCACTCCCTCCTCCGTCGGTCGCTTGTCGCTCCTCGCTTTCGGCACCGGCGCGCCCTTCGGCTCGGGGCGCAGCCCCGATCGCGGCCGGCGCCGGCCCGGGCGCCGGCAGGTCCAGCCCGAGCGGCGCCCGGACGCCGGCCACCAGGTCCGGCAGCACCGCGAGGAAGCGCTCCACGTCGGCCTCGGCCGTGCCGTACGGCAGCGAGACCCGGACGTTCCCCTCGGTGAGCACCCCCATCGCCGCCAGCACATGGCTGGGCGTCAGCGTGGACGAGGTGCAGGAGGAGCCGGAGGAGACCGCGAAGCCCGCCCGGTCCAGCTCGGTCAGCAGCACCTCCCCGTCGACGTACAGACAGGAGAAGGTGACGATGTGCGGCAGCCGCCGCACCGGGTCGCCGACCACCTCGACCTCGGGCACCAGCCGCGGCACCCGGGTGCGGATCCGCTCCACCAGCGCGTGCAGCCGGGCGTTCTCCCGCTCGGCCTCGGCCCGTACGGCGCGCAGCGAGGCGGCCGCGGCCACGATCGCCGGGACGTTGACGTAGCCGGGCACCCGGCCGCCCTCGCGCTCGTCGGCCGGCAGTGGCGAGGCGTACCGGACGCCCTTGCGCACCGCCAGCACCCCGACCCCGGGCGGGCCGCCCCACTTGTGGGCGCTCGCGGTCAGCAGCGACCAGCCCGCCGGGACGTCCACCCGACCGGCGCTCTGCGCCGCGTCCACCAGCAGCGGGACGCCGGCCCCGGCGCACAGCGCGGCGACCTCGCCGACCGGCTGCCCCGTCCCGACCTCGTGGTTGGCGCTCTGCAGCGCGGCCAGCGCGGTGTCCGGTCGCAGCAGCGCGGCGAAGGCCGCCGGGTCGGCCCGGCCGCCCCGGTCGACCGGCGCCACCGACACCTCGCCCCCGGCGCTTTCGTGGCGTTCGGCGACGTGCAGCACGCTGGAGTGCTCCACCGCGGAGTGCACGAAGTGGCCGCCGCGCCGCCGGTTCCCGGCCAGCGCGCCCAGCAGGCCGAGCTGGACGGCCTGGGTGCCGCTCGCGGTGAAGGAGATCTCGTCCGCCCGGGTGCCCAGCACCGCGGCCACCGTCTCGCGGGCGGCGTCCAGCAGCATCCGGGCCTGCCGGCCGGAGCGGTACAGCCGGGCCGGATCGGCCCAGCCCTCGTCCAGGGCGGCGGTCAGCGCCTGCCGGGCGACGGGGTGCAGAGGGGCCGTCGAGGCCGCGTCGAAGTACACGGTCACATTTAACGACACACCCGGCCGCGTCCCCGGTCGGTCGCGCGGCTCACCCCCCGTCAGTCGATCATCCCGAATGTCCGCTTCGTCCGCGCCCGACGGGCCGTCACGGGCGTCGCCCGAGGTCATCCCCCGATCGGGCGTACGGACCTCGAATGCCTACGATGACCTGCGGCGCAGCCCCCACCGGGCCTGATCGGGCTAGCGGGCGGCGCGTTACCGGGGGCTGCCCGTCAGGAGCGCATAAGGCTGGAGTAGGGTTTGGCCCGCATAAGCATTCAAACCGTGCCCGTGGACGGGTCGCCGGGGAGGCTCACACTCCTCCCCGGGGCGACGCGAAGGCGGGCGAGACTTCGGGAAGGCGCTACGTGAGTCCCAACGGCTCCGACCGCTCGCCGCGGCGCACGATGCGGCGGAAGCTGCCTCAGGCGCTGGCACTGGGCCTCGTCATCGCGACCGCCACCGGCTGCTCGGCCAACGACCTCCCCAGGCTTGGCCTCCCGAGCCCCGTCACCAAGGAAGGGCCCATGGTCCTCCAGATGTGGCAGGGCTCCTGGATCGCGGCGCTGGTGGTCGGCGTACTGATGTGGGGTCTGATCATCTGGAGCGTGATCTTCCACCGGCGCAAGCGCACCGGTGTGGAGGTCCCCCCGCAGACCCGGTACAACGTGCCCATCGAGGCGCTCTACACCGCGGTCCCCATCATCATCGTCTCGGTCCTCTTCTACTTCGTCGCCCGCGACGAGTCGAAGCTGACGGCCACCTCCGAGAAGCCGCAGCACTACGTCAACGTGGTGGGCTTCCAGTGGAGCTGGGCGTTCAACTACGAGAACACCGAGACCCCCGACCCGGCCAACAAGGACGCCGCGTACGACGTCGGAACCCCCAAGGAGGTTCCGACGCTGTGGCTGCCGGTCAACGAGTCGGTGCAGTTCCGCCTCACCTCGCGTGACGTCATCCACGACTTCTGGCCCGTCAACTTCATGATGAAGATGGACGTCGTGCCGGGCGTGGTGAACAAGTTCGAGGTCACGCCGACCGTCAAGGGCGAGTACATGGGCAAGTGCGCCGAGCTCTGCGGCGTCGACCACTCGCGCATGCTGTTCAACGTCAAGGTCGTCGACCGCGCCGACTACGACAAGCACCTGGCCGAGCTTCGCGCCAAGGGCCAGAACGGCTGGGTGCCCTCCGGCCTTATCGGCATGGGAAGTGAAGAGAAGTGACCATCCTCAACGAGCCCGCCGCGGCCGGCGGGGGCGCCGATGCCGTCACGGTCGGGGCGCAGCGGACCCGGAAGCCGGGTTCCACCATCATCAAGTGGCTGACCACCACCGACCACAAGACGATCGGCACCCTGTACCTGGGCACGTCGTTCGCCTTCTTCCTGATCGGTGGCATCCTAGCCCTGGTCATGCGTGCCGAGCTGGCTCGTCCCGGGACCCAGATCCTGTCGAACGAGCAGTTCAACCAGGCGTTCACGATGCACGGCACGATCATGCTGCTGATGTTCGCGACGCCGCTCTTCGCCGGCTTCGCGAACTGGATCATGCCGCTCCAGATCGGCGCACCGGACGTGGCGTTCCCGCGTCTGAACATGTTCGCGTACTGGCTGTACCTCTTCGGCTCGACCATCGCGGTGGCCGGCTTCGTGACCCCGAACGGCGCCGCCGACTTCGGTTGGTTCGCCTACTCCCCGCTGTCCGACGCGGTGCACTCGCCCGGCGTCGGCGGCGACATGTGGATCATGGGTCTGGCCTTCTCCGGCTTCGGCACGATCCTCGGTGCGGTCAACTTCATCACCACGATCATCTGCATGCGCGCTCCGGGCATGACGATGTTCCGGATGTCGATCTTCGTCTGGAACGTCCTGCTGACCTCGGTGCTGGTCCTGCTGGCCTTCCCGGTGCTGGCCGCCGCGCTGTTCGCCCTGGAGGCGGACCGCAAGTTCGGTGCCCACGTCTTCGACCCGGCCAACGGCGGGGCGATGCTCTGGCAGCACCTGTTCTGGTTCTTCGGCCACCCCGAGGTGTACATCATCGCGCTGCCGTTCTTCGGCATCGTGTCGGAGATCATCCCGGTCTTCAGCCGCAAGCCGATGTTCGGCTACTCCGGCCTGATCGCGGCCACCATCGCGATCGCCGGTCTGTCCGTGACGGTGTGGGCGCACCACATGGACGTCACCGGACAGGTACTGCTGCCGTTCTTCTCGTTCATGACCTTCCTGATCGCGGTCCCGACCGGTGTGAAGTTCTTCAACTGGGTCGGCACCATGTGGAAGGGCTCGCTGAGCTTCGAGACCCCGATGCTCTGGACGGTCGGCTTCCTGGTCACCTTCCTCTTCGGTGGTCTGACCGGTGTCCTGCTGGCCTCCCCGCCGATCGACTTCCACGTCTCGGACTCGTACTTCGTCGTCGCCCACTTCCACTACGTGGTCTTCGGCACCGTCGTGTTCGCGATGTTCGCCGGCTTCCACTTCTGGTGGCCGAAGATGACCGGCAAGATGCTGGACGAGCGCCTCGGCAAGATCACCTTCTGGACGCTGTTCTTCGGCTTCCACACCACCTTCCTGGTGCAGCACTGGCTCGGCGCGGAGGGCATGCCCCGCCGCTACGCCGACTACCTGGCCTCGGACGGCTTCACCACCCTGAACACCGTCTCGACCATCGGCTCTTTCGTGCTCGGCCTGTCGATCCTGCCGTTCCTCTACAACGTCTGGAAGACCGCCAAGTACGGCGAGAAGGTCACCGTGGACGACCCGTGGGGCTTCGGCCGCTCGCTGGAGTGGGCGACCTCCTGCCCGCCGCCGCGGCACAACTTCCTCACCCTCCCGCGGATCCGCTCCGAATCCCCGGCCTTCGACCTCCACCACCCGGAGATCGCCGCGCTGGACTACCTGGAGAACCACGGTGAGCCGGCCAAGCACCTCGCCGGCGTGACCCCGGCGAAGTACGACGCCCCGAAGCTGGGCAAGGGCAACAAGGAGGGCGACGCCTGATGAAGGAACAGGGAAAGATCTTCCTGGGCCTGTCGGTCTTCGTGCTGGCCATGGCCATCACCTACGGCCTGTGGACCAACTCCGACACCAACGGCCCGGGCCTGGAGGCCGCCGGTACCACGGCGCTGTTCCTGGCCTTCGCGCTGTGCGCCTTCATCGGGTACTACCTCGCCTTCACCGCCCGCCGGGTGGACAGCGGCGCGGGTGACAACCCCGAGGCCGAGGTCGCGGACGACTCCGGCGAGCTGGGCTTCTTCGCCCCGCACAGCTGGCAGCCGCTCTCGCTGGCGCTCGGTGGCGCGCTCGCCTTCCTGGGCGTGATCTTCGGCTGGTGGCTGATGTTCTGGGCCGCCCCGATCATCATGATCGGCATCTTCGGATGGGTCTTCGAGTTCTACCGCGGCGAGAACCAGAACCAGTAGGGTTCGCGCTCGTGCACCACCCGGCCAGGAGGGCATGCCCCCCTGGCCGGGTGCCGCGTTCCCGGACGCCGCTGCGTCCCCGGGATGACGGCCTCACTCAGCTGGGTGAACCGGATGTCCCTCGGATGTCGCTTCACCGGGGGCGTTCCTACGATCTGATCAATCGTGCGAAACCTTCGGAGGCGGCCATGGCCGACAGGCGCGGAATCGCAGCTCTCGGCGGCATCTCGCTGGCCCTCGCCGTGCTGGCCCCGCTGGCCGGCTGCACGGCCCGGGACGAGGAGCCGGTCGGACCGCACCGGGTCGACGCGGCCCCGCTGGTCCACCTCTCGGCGGACGCCAAGGCCGACCCCTCCCAGCCGGTCACCGTGACGGCCGTCCAGGACAGCCGGCTCACCGACGTCACCGTGGTCGGCCCGGACGGCCGGGTGGTCGCCGGGAAGCTCGCCGAGGACCAGCGCAGCTGGCAGACCACCGGCCGGCTGAAGGCCGCCACCGCGTACACAGTGCGGATCTCCGCCGACGACGGCAAGGGCGGCCGCGGCGACACCACCGCGAGCTTCAGCACCCTCGCCGCCGAACGCCTGCTCACCGCCAAACTCGGCCCGGACTCCTCCGGCAGCGGCGTCTACGGGGTGGGCCAGCCGCTCACCGTGGAGCTCTCCGAGGCGGTGAAGGACCCCCAGGCCCGCCAGGAGGTCGAGCGCGCCCTGACCGTCGGCTCCCAGCCCGCCGTCACCGGCGCCTGGTACTGGGTGGACGACAAGAACCTGCACTTCCGTCCGGAGGACTACTGGCCGGCCGGGACGACCGTCTCACTGGCCTTCGACGGCACCGGCAGCCGGATCGCCGACGGCCTGTACGGCGGTGACCGCAGCTCGCTGAAGCTGCGGATCGGCGAGCGGGTGGAGTCGGTGATCGACGCGGCCGCCCACGAGCTCACCCTGAAGCGTGACGGAGAGGCGCTGCGGACCATCCCGGTCACCACCGGCAAGCCCGGCTTCGACACCCGCAACGGCATCAAGGTGGTGCTCGGCCAGGAGCGGTCGGTCCGGATGAACGGCGAGACGATCGGGATAGCGCCGGGCAGCACGGAGTCCTACGACCTCGACGTGCTGTGGGCCACCCGGGTGACCTGGAGCGGCGAGTACGTCCACGCGGCGCCCTGGTCGGTCGGCTCGCAGGGCGTCGAGAACGTCAGCCACGGCTGTACCGGCATGAGCACCGGCAACGCCGAGTGGTTCTTCCAGCACACCCGGGTGGGGGACCTGGTGACGGTGGTGAACAGCCGCGGCGGCCGGATGGAGCCCTTCGGCAACGGCTTCGGGGACTGGAACATCGCCTGGACGGACTGGGTCAAGCACAGCGCCTCCGGACAGCCCGTCAGCACCACCGCACCGGCCTCCCAGGCCCCCGCCGCCGGGATGGTCCGCCCCGAGCTCTGAGACCCCCTGAGGCCCCCTCCGGGGGGCGCTCAGCCCTGCGGGTAGGCCAGCCGCAGGGCGGTGTCCACGGCGGCCAGGGCCTCCGCGCGGGAGACGCCCAGGCGGCTCGCCCGGGCGGCGTACTCGGCGGCGGCCTCGGCGGCCAGCCGGTGCGCGGCGTCCCCGGTGGCGGCGATCAGCGTGCCGCGCCGGCCGTGGGTCTCCACCACGCCGTCCGTCTCCAGCTCGCGGTAGGCCCGGGCGACGGTGCCGGCCGCCAGTCCCAGCTCCTCGGCCAGGGCGCGGACGGTGGGCAGCCGCAGCCCGGTCGGCAGCTCGCCGGAGCGGGCCCGGTCGGCGATCTGGGCGCGGATCTGCTCGTACGGGGGAGTGGCCGAGGCGGGGTCGACGGACAGCTGCACGGGGGCTCCTGAGGACGCGGGCGGCGGGTACGGGAAAGCCCGAGGGCCGCCGACCAGAACTCTGGTCAGCGGCCCTCGGGGTGACGCGGTGGTGCCTACGGGATCAGTGGTGGCCGTGGCCGCTGGTGATCTCGTGGTGCTCCTCGGCGGTCGGCTTGGGGATCTGGCTGCCCTCGCCGTAGAAGCCGCGGGAGAGCTTGGCCCGGGTGCGGGTGACGACGCCGGCCTTGCGGGCCACGCCGTTCTCGTCCGTCTGGGCCGGCAGCTCGACCGGCTGGTTCTGGTCGTGCGCGGTGAGCTTGTACAGGTCCTTCTGCGGCAGCTGGGTGTGCACCTCGACGAACTCGCCGTGCGGCAGGCGCTTGATGACGCCCGTCTCGCGGCCGTGCAGCACCTTCTCCCTGTCACGGCGCTGGAGGCCGAGGCACCAGCGCTTGGTGATGATGAAGACGACGACCGGGACGACGAAGAAGCCGACGCGGACGAAGTAGGTGACCGAGTTGATCGACAGGTGCAGGTGGGTGGCGAACAGGTCGTTGCCACCGGCCATCAGCAGGATCAGGTAGAGGCTGATCCAGGCGGCGCCCAGGGCGGTGCGGACCGGGGCGTTGCGCGGGCGGTCCAGGATGTGGTGCTCGCGCTTGTCGCCGGTGATCCAGCCCTCGATGAACGGGTAGGCCGCGATCGAGACCAGGACCAGCGGGAAGATCGCCAGCGGGACCATGACACCCAGGTTGAGGGTGTGGCCGCCCCAGACGCTGATCTCCCAGCCGGGCATGATCCGGATCAGGCCCTCGGAGAAGCCCATGTACCAGTCGGGCTGGGCGTCCGTGGACACCTGGTCGGGACGGTACGGGCCGTACGCCCAGATCGGGTTGATCGTGGCGATCGCCGAGATGACGGCGATGAGGCCGAACACCAGGAAGAAGAAGCCACCGGCCTTGGCCATGTAGACCGGCATCAGCGGCATGCCGACGACGTTCTTCTCGGTCTTGCCCGGGCCCGCCCACTGGGTGTGCTTGTGGTAGAAGACCAGGATCAGGTGGGCCACCAGCAGGCCGAGCATGATGCCCGGGATCAGCAGCACGTGGATGGTGAAGAACCGCGGCACGATGTCGTGGCCGGGGAACTCGCCCCCGAACAGGAACATCTGGACGTAGGTGCCGATCAGCGGGACGGCGAGGATCGCGCCTTCCATGAAGCGGATACCGGTGCCCGACAGCAGGTCGTCCGGCAGGGAGTAGCCGAAGAAGCCGTCGAACATGCCCAGGATCAGCAGCAGGAAGCCGAAGACCCAGTTGATCTCACGCGGCTTGCGGAACGCGCCGGTGAAGAACACGCGCATCATGTGGACGAGCATCGCGGCCACGAAGACCAGGGCGGCCCAGTGGTGGATCTGCCGGATCAGCAGACCGCCGCGGACCTCGAAGCTGATGTCCACCGTGGAGGCGTAGGCCTCCGACATCGGGATGCCCTTGAGCGGCACGTACGAGCCGTCGTAGACGACCTCGGCCATCGAGGGCTTGAAGAACAGCGTCAGGTAGACACCGGTCAGGATGATGATGACGAACGTGTAGAGGCAGATCTCGCCCAGCATGAAGGACCTAGCATGAAGGACCAGTGGTCCGGGAAGATCTTCCTCAGGTTGGCCTTGGCGAGGGAGTAGATCCCCAGCCGGCCGTCAGTCCAGTCAGCCGCGGCTTCCCACTTGTTGGCGGGCTTTTCACGCGTGCTGGAGGGCTTGGCGGCACCGGTCGTGGTGCTGCTCGCGCTACTCATCGAGCACGCTCCCAGTAGCTCGGGCCGACGGGCTCCGCGAAGTCGCCGGTGGCGACCAGGTTGCCCTTCTCGTCAGTGATGATCTTCAGCTGCGGCAGCGGGTGGCCGGCCGGGCCGAAGATCACGCGGGCGCCGTCCGCCAGGTCGAAGGTCGACTGGTGGCAGGGGCAGAGCGCGTGGTGGGTCTGCTGCTCGTACAGGCTGATCGGGCAGCCGACGTGGGTGCAGATCTTGGAGTAGGCGAGGATGCCCTCGAAACCCAGCTCCTTGGACTTGTCGTCCTTGATGTCCTCGGGCGCGATGCGGACCAGCATCAGGGCGTCCTTGGCGATCCGCTGCTGGAAGTCCTCGCTGTGCGTGGACAGGCCCTCCGGCATGGCGAACGTGAGCGAGCCGACGATGATGTCCTCGGGCTTCATCGGCTGCATGGTGTTCATGTTGATGAGCTGCAGCGGCTTGGTCTCGGTCGCCTCCTTCCAACCGGTCTCCTTGAGCTTCTTCTCGGGAAGCGGGCCAAGGTCACGGAGCAGGACCACGCCGGAGAGCGGGACCAGCGCCATGGAGCCGATCAGGGTGTTGCGGATCATCTTGCGGCGGCCGAAGCCGGACTCGGCGGCACCGGTCTTGAACTGCTCGATGACGTCGTTGCGGACCTCGTCGGAGGCCTCGATCGGGTGACGCTCGGCGGGCAGCTCGACGTCCGACATCAGCGTGCGGGCCCAGTGGACCGCACCCGCGCCGATCATGAACAGCGCGACGCCCAGGGTCAGGCCGAGCGCGAAGTTCAGCGCGCTGACGTGACCGAGCGGGAAGATGTAGACGATCTTGTCCGGGTCGATGGCCACGTACGAGGCGATGAACCCGACGGTGGCGAGCATCGAGACCACGAACATCAGCGAGACCTGGCGCTCGGCACGCGACGCGGCCTTCTCGTCGATGTCGGTGCGACGGGGCTCGTGGGCCGGCAGGCCCGGGTCGGCGAACGGGCTGCCGTGGTCGGCCACCTCGCCGGCGGAGCCGTGCGGCTCCGGGAGCTTCTCTTCTGACATGTCGTGGCTCATGACTTCTTGGCCTTGGTGGTGTGGGCGGCGACCCAGATCGCGACCGCGATGAGCGTGCCGAGGCCGAAGATCCAGCCGAACAGACCCTCGGTCACCGGACCGAGGCTGCCCAGGGTGAGACCGCCGGGGTTGGGCTCATCGTTGGTGGTGTGGCGGACGAAGGCCACGATCTGCTTCTTCTGCTCCTCGGGCATGGTGGTGTCCGGGAACGACGGCATGTTCTGCGGGCCGGTCTGCATGGCCTCGTAGATGTGCTTGGCGTCCACGCCCTCCAGCGAGGGGGCGTACTTGCCCTTGGTCAGGGCACCACCCTGGCCGGCGAAGTTGTGGCACTGGGCGCAGTTGGTGCGGAACAGCTCGCCACCCTTGGAGACGTCCTCGGGGTTGGTCGAGGTGAACTGCTCCTCCGTCGGGGTCACCGGGCCGGGACCGAGGGAGGCGACGAAGGCGGCGAGCTGGTCGATCTCCGCCTGCGAGTAGATGTTCTTCTTGCGCGGGACCTGGGCGCCGGGCTGCTGGGCCGGCATGCGGCCGGTGCCGACCTGGAAGTCGACAGCGGCGGAGCCGACGCCGACCAGGCTCGGACCGTCACTGCTGCCCTGGCCGTTCAGGCCGTGGCAGGAGGAGCAGCCCACGGCGAAGAGCTTCTTGCCCTCATCGATCGCGAGCGACTGCGCGGCGACGTCGGCCTGCGCCTTGTCGGCGGGCGCGAACGCGGCGTACAGCCCCCCGGTTGCCGCCAGGGCGAGAAGTAGGACGACCAGCGCCGCCAATGGGTGGCGCCGTCGTGCGGAGAGCTTTTTCACGGAATAACCCCGGTGTCAGGATCTGGTCGACTGGTGGGTGCACCCGGCGGCCGGTCTGGCCGGCACGAGGCTGCCTGTCTAGGGCTGCGCGCGCGGTCGGTCGGTGGGAGCGTCGGCACCGGCAGAAGCGGCCCGTCGCCGGTGAGGGCGGGGGCCGCAGCCGGTGGCCAGCGACCTGATCAGCTGGTTACTTGATCAGGTAGATGGTCGCGAACAGGCCGATCCACACGACGTCGACGAAGTGCCAGTAGTACGACACGACGATCGCGGCGGTGGCCTGCTCGTGCGTGAAGCGCTTGGCTGCGTACGTCCGTCCCAGGACCAGCAGGAAGGCGATCAGACCACCCGTCACGTGCAGCCCGTGGAAGCCGGTGGTCAGGTAGAACACCGTGCCGTACGGGTCGGAGGACAGCGACAGGCCGTCCTTCTTGACCAGCTCGGTGTACTCGAAGACCTGGCCGCCGATGAAGACCGCGCCCATGGCGAACGTGAGGATGAACCACGCCCGGAGCTTCTTCACGTCTCCGCGCTCGGCGGCGAACACGCCGAGCTGACAGGTCAGCGAGGAGAGCACCAGGATCGTGGTGTTGACCGAGGAGAAGGGCACGTTGAGGGCGTGGGCCTTCTCGGTCCAGAACTCCGGCCCCTTGACGGAGCGGAGCGTGAAGTACATCGCGAAGAGGGCCGCGAAGAACATCAACTCGGAACTGAGCCAGACGATCGTTCCGACGCTGACCATGTTCGGCCGGTTGACCGATCCGTGCGCGTGCCCGGTTTCTACTGCTGTTGCTGTCGCCACGACGGACATTATGTCGGTCCCTTATTCCGTCTTCACGTCGGGGGGTGTCCCTCGGAGTGTCCGGTGCGTGCGGTATGCCCGCTTGGGGGGCGACGGGGTGTCCGTACGGGGGGTGAGCAGCGGCGTGTCCCTTTTCTGATGGTTCCTCGGAGGAGCCTGGACCCCGTTGCCCGGCGCGCCGGTGCACGGTCGGAGTAGCCGGGGGAGGTAAGGGGGAGGGCGTCCGGGTGAGCCGTACGGGTGGACCGGGCGGGGTCGGGTGACGGGCCGTCCTCCAGGCGGGTGAGTCCGGGGCGCGGCGGCTTGAGGAGGAACGTGCGCGAGGGGGACTCGGCGGAGGGTGATCGGGAGTAGCATCCGGATCAGGCGAACGTGGTCCGGATCACACTTGAGGGAGCAGGGCCCATGGCGTACACGACCGATGAGACGCTCACCGTCCTCGTCTACAGCGACGACCGCAACACCCGCGAGCAGGTGCTGACGGCGCTCGGCCGCCGCCCTGCCGAGGACCTTCCGGAACTGTCCTACCTGGAGTGCGCGACCACCCCCGCGGTGCTCAAGGCACTGGAGAAGGGGGGAGTGGACCTCTGCGTGCTGGACGGCGAGGCCGTCCCGGCCGGCGGGCTGGGCCTCGGGCGCCAGCTCAAGGACGAGATCTACGGCTGCCCGCCGGTCCTGGTGCTGATCGGCCGGCCGCAGGACTCCTGGCTGGCCGCCTGGAGCCGGGCCGACGCCGCGATCTCCCGTCCGGTGGAGCCGGTGGCGCTGGCCGGGGCGGTCGCCACCCTGCTGCGGGACCGGCTGGCGAAGCGGACTCCGGCAGTCCGCTGAAATCCGCGCCAGGAGTAGGAAAGACAGGGGTAGAAGCGGGCGCTCCGCTCGATAGGCTGGCTCCATCCGTACGGACGTCCCCGGAGCGGGGAACCGACAACAGCTGGAGTCAGCCATGGTGAACGTGAACCCTGCGAACGGCGGTAGCGACCCCGCGCAGGTGGTCCGCACCTGGCCGGACCTCCTGGCGGCACTGTTGCAGGGGGAGGACCTCGACCGCTCGTCCACCGCGTGGGCGATGGACCGGATCATGAGCGGCGAGGCGTCCCCCGTCCAGGTGGCCGGGTTCATGATCGCGCTGCGGGCCAAGGGCGAGTCGGTCGAGGAGATCGCCGGCCTGGTCGACGCGATGTACGCGCACGCCGAGCCGCTGGAGATCCCCGGCCCGGCGGTGGACATCGTCGGCACCGGCGGGGACCGGGCGAAGACCGTCAACATCTCCACCATGTCGGCGATCGTCGCGGCGGCCGCCGGCGCCAAGGTGGTCAAGCACGGCAACCGGTCGGCCTCCTCGACCAGCGGCTCCTCGGACGTGCTGGAGAAGCTCGGGGTGGCGCTGGACCTCTCCCCCCGGCGGGTCGCCGAGGTGGCCGAGGAGGTCGGGCTGACCTTCTGCTTCGCGGCGAAGTTCCACCCCTCGATGCGGCACGCCGCCACCGCGCGGCGCGACCTCGGGGTGCCGACCGCCTTCAACATCCTCGGCCCGCTGACCAACCCGGCCAAGGTCACCGCGCACGCCATCGGCTGCTTCGACACCCGGCTGTCCGGGCTGATCGCCGGGGTGCTGGCCCGGCGGGGCGCCACGGCGCTGGTCTTCCGCGGCGACGACGGGCTGGACGAGCTGACCATCACCACGACCTCACAGGTCTGGCTGGTGCGCGACGGGGTCGTCACCGAGTCCACCTTCGACCCGCGGGACGTGGGCATCGAGCTGGTCGGCATCGAGGCGCTGCGCGGGGCGGACGCCTCGTACAACGCCGAGGTCGCGCGGCGGCTGCTGGCCGGCGAGCACGGGCCGGTGCGGGACGCCGTCCTGCTGAACACGGCGGCGGCGCTGGTCGCGCTGGAGCTGGGCGACGCACCGCTCACCGAGCAGCTGGCGGCCGGCATGGAGCGGGCCGCGAAGGCGATCGACTCCGGGGCCGCGCAGGACCTGCTGCGGCGCTGGTCGGAGGCCACCAGCCGGGCCTGAGGCGGCAGTTGGGGAGCCCGTGCCGGTACGCCGGCGCGGGCTCCCGTGCTGTCCGGATGCTGGATGCCCGTTTGACCACCCGGTGGACCCGGCCTAGAGTCTTCGCCAGGTCATGAGTGACAGCGCGAAGCCCCAGCTGGCTGTCCGGCAACCCTCCGTCCGTGGCGGGGTGCCCTGGGTGAGGACCGGGTCGTCACGGCAAGCCGTCCGTGCGACAAGCGCGGACGCCCGACGACTAGCACTCCCGGGGTCCCTTGCCCCAGAAGGAGTGCATCCCCATGTCTCTGGCCACCGAAATCCGCACCCCGCTCGCCGTCCTCGGCGCCGACGTCCAGGTCCCGCTCGCCAGCGGTGAGAAGGTCGGCTACGCGGCGCTCGACTACGCGGCGAGCTCGCCGGCGCTCCAGCGGGTGTGGGACGACGTCGCCGCCTACGCGCCGTACTACGGCAGCGTCCACCGCGGGGCCGGGTACCTCTCCCAGCTGTCCACCGACCTGTTCGAGCAGAGCCGCCGCACCGTCGGCGAGTTCCTCGACCTGCGCGAGGGCGACCAGGTGGTCTTCACCCGGGCCACCACCGACTCTCTCAACCTGCTGGCCTCCGCCGTCCCGGCCGGCACCCGGGTGTTCGCCTTCGAGACCGAGCACCACGCCTCGCTGCTGCCCTGGGCGCACGCCGGACTGGACGTCACCTACCTGCGGGCGCCGCGCTCGCGGGCCGAGGCGGTGGCCGCGCTGGACGCCGCGCTCGCCGAGGCGCCCGAGGGCCCCAAGCTGCTCTGCGTCACCGGCGCCTCCAACGTGACCGGCGAGCTGTGGCCGGTCGCCGAGCTGACCGCGACCGCGCACCGGCACGGCGCCCGGGTGGTGCTGGACGCCGCCCAGCTGGCGCCGCACCACCGGGTCTCGGTGCGCGAGCTGGACGTCGACTGGATCGCCTTCTCCGGCCACAAGATCTACGCGCCGTTCGGCGCCGGGGTGCTGGCCGGCCGGGCGGACTGGCTGGACGCGGCCGAGCCGTACCTGGCCGGCGGCGGGGCGACCCGGACGGTGGCCCGGGAGGCCGACGGCTCGGTGGCCGTGCAGTGGCACACCGGCCCGGCCCGGCACGAGGCCGGCTCGCCGAACGTCATCGGCGCCTACGCGATCGCCTCGGCCTGCCGGGCGCTGACCGAGGCCGGCTTCGACGGGCTGGAGGCCCGCGAGCAGCAGCTGATCGCCCGGCTGACGGCCGGGCTGGCCGAGATCCCGCAGGTCAAGGTGCTGAACCTGTTCGGCGAGGGCTCCGCCCGGGTGGGCGTGCTGTCCTTCGTCGTCCGGGACTGGAACAGCTCGCACTTCTCCGCCGCGCTGTCCGCCGAGTACGGCATCGGGGTGCGCGACGGCCTGTTCTGCGCCCACCCGCTGGTGCGCACGCTGCTGGGCGACGAGGACGAGGCACCGTCCGAGTGTGGTGCGCCCGAGCCGTCGCTGCCGGGCGAGCGCAGCCTGAACGCGATCCGGGTGAGCTTCGGCGCCGGGACGCCGGACGAGCACGTCGACCGCTTCCTGACCGCCGTCCGGGAGCTGGTCACGGAGGGCGCGGCGTGGAACTACCGCAACGAGGGCGGGCGCTGCGTCGCCACCGTGCAGGTCGAGCGGGGCCGGCGCGCCGAGGGCTGACCGCTACTCGTCCAGGCCGAGGGCGAAAGCGGCCTCCAGGTCGTGCTGGGAGTAGGTGCGGAAGGCGATCTGGGTCTCGGTGTGGGCCACGCCCGGGACCTTGTTGAGCCGGCCCGGGATGACCTCGGCCAGGTCGTCGTGCCGGCGCACCCGCACCATCGCCACCAGGTTGTAGCCCCCCGTCACCGAGTAGACCTCGCTCACACCGTCGATGGCGGCGATGGATTCGGCGATCTCCGGGATGCGGTCGACACTGGTCTTGATCAGGACGATGGCGGTGATCACAGTTCGGGCTCCTTTGTGGGGTGCCGCCAGCGTATCGGGCGTCAGCCCGGTCGTCGCGGGGGGTGGCGGACCACGGTGCAGGCGTAGAGGAACCCGGCCGAGAAGCCGATCACGTGGACCAGGTACGCCACCCCGGGGCCGGCCGCGTGCACCGACCACCACTGCAGGACGAACCAGAGGCCGAGCACCAGCCAGGCCGGGAAGCGCAGCGGCAGGAAGAACAGCAGCGGGACGAGGGTGGTCACCCGGGCCCGGGGGTGGAGGCGCAGGTAGGCCCCGAGGGCGGCGGCGATCGCCCCGGAGGCCCCGATGAGCACCCGGGTGGAGTTCGGCGAGTGCGCCTCGGCGAGCGCGAAGCCGTACGTGGTCAGGCTGCCGGCGGCCAGGTAGAAGACGGCGTACCGGGCCCGGCCCAGCCGCCGTTCGACGGTGGGGCCGAAGACCTGGAGGAAGAGCAGGTTCCCGAGCAGGTGCAGCCAGCCGGCGTGCAGGAAGAGCCCGGTGAGGACGGACAGCGCCGGGCGCTTGCCCGGGGTCGGGGCGGCCGGGCAGCCGGGGACCGGGTCGGGGGCCTCGGCGAGCTGTTCGGCGGTCAGCGGCCGTCCGGCCAGCACCTCGGCCGGGACGGCGCCCCAGCGCTGCTCGTACCGCTGCTCCGCGCAGACCCGGGCCTGGCCCGTGCCGTACAGCGGGTTGAGCCCCGCGGCCGGGCCGAGCAGGAAGACCAGGGTGTTGAGGGCGATCAGGGCGTAGCTGACCACGGGGGCGGTCGCCGCCGGGCGGCCGCCCCGGGCGGCGGTGTGGTCGGGGACCGCGAGCGCCATGCGGCCAAGCATCCCTCCGGGCGCCGCAGGTGACACGGCGGTTTACGGCAGGTGGACTAGCCCGGGTGTTCAGGCAACCGGTGGTCGCGACGGTTGCCCCAGGCAATAGGCTTGGGGCGGGCATTCCCGCCTCCCGCCGCCGACGCCGGGGCTCCGGGGGGAGCGCCTGCCCCACCCAGGGACCACCCGAGAGGACCCCCGATGACCGTCCCCGCTCTGACCGCCGAGACGCGCTGGCGCTGCACCCTGTGCGGCAACCTCACCCGCTTCGACGTGACCCGCACCGCGCGGGTGACCGAGTTCCTGCACTTCGACCTGGCCGGCGAGTCCAAGGTCGAGGAGACCGAGGTGCTGAGCGAGACCGTCGAGTCGGTGCGCTGCCGCTGGTGCAACGCGGTGGACCAGGTCGAGCTGGTGGCTCGTCCGGGCGCCGAGGAGACGCAGGCCCCCGCCGACCAGGGCTGATCCCCGCCGCGGCGGCGGGGTGGGTGCGCGGCGCACCCGCCCGCGCCGCACGGGACAATACAGAACAGGACGCACGGAGCGTGCCGACGGGGGGCGGCCGCGGCCGTGCCCCGCTGGACCAGGATCGGAGCCGAGGACGTGGTGGACGCAGCGAAGGAGCCCGGCGCAGCCCAGGGGCTTCAGCCCGCTGCGGCCGAGGCCCCGGCCGAGGCTGCCGGGACGGCGGACGGCGCCTCCGGGTCCGCGGCGGAGCGCGCCGTCGAGAAGCTCGACCGGCCGCTGCCCGAGGGCGTGCGCCGTCGGGTGGTCGGCCTGGCCTCGGACGCGCTCGGCGGGGTGCCGTCGGCCGAGCTCCCGCAGAGCCTGCGTCAGTACGTCAAGTTCACCCCGGCGCGGCGGGCCAAGTACGCGGCCACCGCGCTGGCGGCGGCGCTGGAGGCGGAGCCGGCCTTCCGGGTGCGGATAGCGGAGCGGCTGCGTCTCGGGCAGCCGGACCTGGTGAAGGCGCTGGAGTCGGGCACCGTCCCGAGCGCGGCCGATCCGATGGACGTCGCGGCCGCCGCCTACCTGGTGCGTTCGACGGGCTGGAGCCGACTGGTGGCCGAGGCCGGCGAGGAGGCCGAGCGGGCCGGTGCCGAGGACGCGGCCGCGGAGGCGGTCCGGCTGGTGGAGAAGCTGCAGGCCGAGCTGGCCGAGGTGCGGGCCTCCGCGCGGGCGGACGCGGACCGGCAGCGGGCCGAGTCCGACGGCGTCCGCAGGGAGGCCGAGTCGCTGCGCAAGAGGGTGCGGTCGCTGGAGAGCGACACCCGCCGGGCGCAGGCCGAGACCCGCCGGGTGGCCGGCGAGCTGGACGCGCTGAAGGCGCAGGCCGCGGCCGAGCGCGGCGCGGCCGAGAGCGAGGCGCGCCGGCTCCGGCACCGGGTCCTGGAGCTGGAGAACGCGGCCGAGCAGGGCCGCCGTTCGGCCCGCGAGGGGCGCAGCGTCGAGGACATGCGGCTGCGGCTGCTGCTGGACACCGTGCTGCAGTCGGCCCAGGGGCTCCAGCGGGAGCTGGCGCTGCCGGTCGCCCAGATCCGCCCGGCGGACCTGGTGGAGGCGGTGGTGCCGGGGGCGGCCTCGCCGCACGACGTGGCCCGGCGCGGGCTGGCCGAGGACGATCCGGCGCTGCTGGACCAGCTGCTGGCGATCCCCCAGGTGCACCTGGTGGTGGACGGCTACAACGTGACCAAGACCGGCTATCCGACGCTGCCGCTGGAGCAGCAGCGGATCCGGCTGCTGGGCGGGCTGGCGATGCTGGCCCAGCGGACCCAGGCGGAGGTCACCTGCGTGTTCGACGGGCAGGACCTGGACGTCCCGGTGATCATGGCGCCACCGCGCGGGGTCCGGGTGCGGTTCAGCCGGACCGGGGAGACGGCCGACGAGCTGATCCGCCGTCTGGTGCGGGCCGAGCCGCAGGGCCGTCCGGTGGTGGTGGTGTCCACCGACCGGGAGGTCGCGGAGGGCGTGCGGAAGGCGGGCGCGCGCCCCGTGGCGTCGGTGCTGCTGCTGAACCGGCTGGCCCGGCCCTGAACCCGGGGAGGTTCGCATGATGCCTGGTCAGGGCCTGTTTCGGAGCATTGTGCGAGTCCGGTGAAGTCAGTGTGGGGACCGGAGTTCACGCCTTCGGGGGAGTGGCAAAACGGATAGATCTTCACTAGGGTCTGGCGTCAAACCTATTTTCCGGAATCTCATCCCATCAGGTGAGCCCGTTGGAAGAAGGAGCCGGTCCCTTGGCCTCCCACCGCCGTCCCAAGCAGCCGAGCCGCGCACGGATCTCCGTGCTCACCGCGGCCGCTGCGACCGCGGTCGCCCTCTCCGCCCAGGTGGCCGCGCACGCCGCGCCGCAGCCGAACAAGACGGACGTCAAGGCGCAGATCGACCAGCTCCAGGAGGAGCAGGAGCAGGCGGCCGAGAAGTACAACGGCGCCAAGGAGCGGGCCGACCAGCTGCGCAAGCAGGCCGACCAGCTGCAGGACCAGGTGGCCCGCGGCCAGGAGCAGATGACCCAGCTCCAGGGCGGCCTCGCCGAGGTGGCGGGCGAGCAGTACCGCAGCGGCGGCATCGACCCGTCCGTCCAGCTGATGCTCTCCTCGGACCCGTCCGGCTACCTGGACAAGGCCTCCACCGTCCAGCAGGCCAGCACCAGTCAGGCCGAGGCGCTCAAGGGGCTGCTGGACCAGCAGCGCCGGCTGGACCAGGAGAAGACCGAGGCGGCCGCCGTGCTCGCCTCGCTGGACACCACCACCAAGGACCTGAACCAGGCCAAGTCGGACGTCAACACCAAGCTGAAGGCCGCCCAGGACCTGCTGAACTCGCTGAGCTCCGCCGACCGCGCCGCGCTGCGGGCCCAGCAGGCGCAGGACGACCGCGCCTCGCGCGGCAGCGACCGGGTCGACCTCGGCAGCCTGCCGCCGGCCAGCGGCTACGCGGCCACGGCGCTGGCCAAGGCGATGAGCAAGCAGGGCTCGCCGTACGTGTGGGGCGCCACCGGGTCGACCACCTTCGACTGCTCGGGCCTGATGGTCTGGGCGTACGGGCAGGCGGGCGTCTCGCTGCCGCGCACCTCGCAGGAGCAGGGCCACTACGGCACCCGGATCCCCTCGCTGGACCAGGCCCAGCCGGGCGACCTGGTGATCTACGGCCCCGACATGCACCACGTCGGGATGTACATCGGCAACGGCATGGTGGTCCACGCGCCGCACACCGGCGACGTGGTGAAGGTGATGAAGGCCGACGCGATGTCGATCAACACCATCCGCCGGGTCTGACGGACCGACACGCCCGGGGGGCTCCCGCGGGGGCCTGTGAAAAGCGCCACCCCCGTTCGGGGTGGCGTTTCGGGTTTCCGGCCCTTCGACGACCACATGGTGAGAACCGATCAGCCTTGTGTGCGTCAATGGTCACCATCGGTCATTTTCACAAAGGAACTTGGGTAATCTTCTGTCTTTTTTCTGACAAGGATTTGAACCGATCACGGTTCAGTTACTAGGGTCATGCTCCGAACCACCGCACTGTCGATCGCCCAGCCAGGGTGGCGGCGGTGGTTACCGTCGAGTTCGCAAGGCAGCGGGACAGGTCGAAGCGACTGTCCGACAGGGGAGCCCAGTGGTAGGGGGCGCTGCGGAGCGGAGCCGGGGAACCACGTTCCTCCGGGGTGAATCGGCGCCAGGTCGGCCGGTGGAACGGCCGTGAGGCGTCGTAGGGCATGCTTCCGGCCCGAACCCGTCAGCTCACCCGGTAGGCGGCCGTAGGAAGAAGGAGTCCGCCTTCGTGGCGTCCCATCGTCGTCCCAAGCCCGCCGGCCGCGCCCGGGTCTCGATCCTGACCGGCGTCGCCGCCGCAGCCGTCGTCCTCTCCGCGCAGGGTGCCCACGCGGACCCGCAGCCGACCAAGGAACAGGTCAAGGGGCAGGTCGACCAGCTCAACGAGCAGGCCGAGGTCGCGACCGAGAACTACAACGCCGCCCAGGCCAAGCAGCAGGACCTGGAGAAGCAGGTCTCCGGCCTGCAGGACCAGGTGGCCCGTCAGCAGGCCCAGGTCACCGAGCTCCAGGGCGGCCTCGCCGAGATCGCCGGCGAGCAGTACCGCAACGGGGGGATATCCCCCACCGTCCAGCTGATGTTCTCCTCCAGCCCGGACAGCTTCCTCAGCCAGGCCGACGCGCTGAACCAGGCCGGCAGCACCCAGAAGGGTCAGCTGAAGGAGCTCCAGGAGCAGCAGCGCAAGCTCGACCAGGACCGCAACGAGGCCCAGGGCAAGCTCGCCGAGCTGGAGTCGACCACCCAGCAGCTGAAGGCCTCCAAGGACGAGGTCCAGGGCAAGCTGAAGGCGGCCCAGGACCTGCTCAACACGCTGACCGAGCAGGACCGCCAGGCGCTGCGCCAGGCCGAGGAGAAGGCCGCCGCCGAGGCCAAGGCCAAGGCCGACGCCGCCCAGGCCCAGCAGCAGCAGGCCGACCGCGCCTCCCGCGACAACAGCCGCGGCAGCCTCTCGGCCCCCACGACCACCGCTCCGGTGAACGTGGCCCCCGGCAGCTCGCGCGGTGCCGCCGCGCTGTCCGCCGCCGCCTCCAAGATCGGCAGCCCGTACGTCTGGGGCGCCACCGGCCCGGGCTCCTTCGACTGCTCCGGTCTGATGGTCTGGGCGTACAACCAGGCCGGCGTGTCGCTGCCGCGCACCTCGCAGGCGCAGGCCTCGGCCGGCACCCGGCTCGGGACGGACCTCTCCAAGGCCCAGCCCGGCGACCTGCTGATCTTCTACACCGACGCCCACCACGTCGGCATCTACGCCGGCAACGGCCAGGTGCTGCACGCCCCCAAGCCGGGCGCGTCGGTGCGCTACGAGGCGGTCACCAACATGCCGCTGACCGGCATCGTGCGGGTCTGATCCCCGCTCGGACGTCTCCAGGCCCGGTCTCCCCCAGGGGAGGCCGGGCCTGCGGCTTTTCCGGCGGCTCGATCTGATGTCCGATTGGGGAGTGAATATTCGGGTTGGGAGGGGTTTGGACTCGCTTGCCCGGACTCGCTAACGTCTGCCACCGGACTCCCGCTCGACGGCCGCCCGTCCCGGTGCGGCGGCGGGGGCCGCGCCGCAGGATTGGAGCCGCTGCCGCCATGCCCGTGCACCGCCGTTCCCAACTGCTCACCCGGGCGCTGGTGCTGACCGCGGCCGCCGCCACCGCGTTGGGCGCGGCCACCGGAGGCAGCGCCCAGGCGGCCCCCGCCAGCCCCGACCCGGGCGACCGTCAGGACGTCAAGACGCAGGTCGAGCAGCTGTACGACGAGGCCGAGCAGGCGTCCGAGAGGTTCAACGCCGCGCAGGAGGCCCAGCGGCGGCTCCAGGGCGAGACCACGATCCTCCAGGGCGAGATCGCCCTCGCCCAGGACCAGCTCAACGGGCTGCGCGGCGACCTGGCGATGGTGGCCGGGGCCGAGTACCGCGGCGGCGGGATGACCCAGACCGCCCAGCTCATCCTCTCGCCCGACCCGGAGGGCTACCTGGCCCGCGCCCGCACCCAGGGCCAGGCCGCCGTGCGCCAGCAGGAGACCCTGCACGAGCTGATCACCCGCCAGCGCCGGCTCGACCAGCGCCGCACCGAGGCGGCCGACAAGCTCGCCGAGCTGGACCGGACCCGGCGTTCGCTCGCCGACAGCAAGCAGCAGGTCCAGCAGCGGCTGGCCGGGGCGCAGAAGCTGCTGAACGGCCTGGGCGCCGTCGAGCGGGCCCGGCTGGCGGTCCAGGACGCCCGGGACGCCGAGCAGCGCGCCACCCGGGGCACCGACCGGCTGGACCTCGGCACCGCCCCGCCCGCCTCCGAGCGCGGGGCGGCCGCGCTGGCCGCCGCGGTGCGGATGATCGGCTCCCCGTACGTCTACGGGGCCACCGGCCCGCACGCGTTCGACTGCTCCGGTCTGATGTACTACAGCTGGCGGCAGGCCGGAGTGACCCTGCCGCGCACCTCGCAGGCCCAGGCGTACGCCGGGCAGCGGATCAGCCTGTCCGAAGCGCGACCGGGAGACCTGGTGATCTTCTACCGGGACATGCACCACGTCGGCATGTACGCCGGCGGCGGCGTGATCGTGCACGCCCCCCGCCCGGGCGCCAGGGTCCGCTACGAGAGCGTCACCGCCATGCCCGTCTCCGGGGTGGTCCGGCTCTGAGCGCCCAGGCCACCGGGCACGCCAACCGGGAC
>NZ_LFVW01000200.1:0-18127 GCF_001182915.1 Kitasatospora sp. MY 5-36 | reverse complement strand
CCGAGGGCGCTAGCCCGACCGCCGCGGCCACCGGCGCGAGCACCGCGCCCACCGCCCCCGCCACCGGCGCCCCGAGCGCCGCGGCCACCCCGCCGAGCGCCGCCGACCTCAGCGCCGCGATGACCCAGGGCACCGTGCCGCCGGAGCTGAGCGCCGCGTTCGCCGCCCTCGACTGCTCCAAGCCCGAGGTCCGCACCGCCCAGACCGGCCCCGACGACAAGGCCGTCGTCGCCTGCTCGCAGAAGCCCGAGAACGGCTACTACGAGAAGCTCGCCCTCGGCCCCGTCGCCGTGAAGGGCTCGGACGTCTCCAAGGCGCAGCCGACCCTCGACACCCAGACGGGTGCCGGCTGGCAGGTCCAGCTGCAGTTCAACGGCAACGGCACCGACGACTTCACCAAGGTCACCGGCCAGCTCGCCACCCAGGCCCCGCCGAACAACCAGTTCGCGATCGTCCTGGACAACCAGGTCGTCTCGCACCCCGAGGTCAAGAACGCGATCCCCGGCGGCAGCGCCGTGATCACCGGCCGCTTCACCCAGGCCGAGGCGCAGGACCTGTCCAACGTGCTCGGCTACGGCGCCCTGCCGCTGGAGTTCGTCAAGAGCGACATCACCACCGTCTCCCCGGCGCTCGGCAGCGACCAGCTCAAGGCCGGCCTGGTGGCCGGCGCGATCGGCATGCTGCTGGTGGTCGCCTACTCGCTGGTCTACTACCGCGGCCTCGGCCTGGTCTCGATCGCCGGTCTGCTCGTCTCGGCGGCCCTGACCTACTCGATCATGAGCCTGCTCGGCAACGCGATCGGCTTCGCGCTGAACCTGCCGGCGGTCTGCGGTGCGATCGTCGCGATCGGCATCACCGCCGACTCCTTCATCGTGTACTTCGAGCGCATCCGCGACGAGGTCCGCGAGGGCGCCCCGCTGCGCCCGGCGGTCCAGCGGGCCTGGCCGCGCGCCCGGCGCACCATCCTGGTCTCGGACTTCGTGTCCTTCCTCTGTGCCGCCGTCCTCTACGTGGTCTCGGTCGGCAAGGTCCAGGGCTTCGCCTTCACCCTGGGTCTGACCACCGCGCTCGACGTCGTGGTGATCTTCCTCTTCACCAAGCCGCTGATCACGCTGCTGGCCCGCCGCAAGTTCTTCCTGAACGGCCACCCGTGGTCCGGCCTGGACCCGAAGCGACTGGGCGCCCGCCCGCCGCTTCGCAGCAGCCGTCGCCGTAACCCCTCCTCTGCCGCCGTGAAGGAGGCCTGACACCGTGTCACGCTTCTCCAACCTGGGCCACCGGCTCTACCAGGGCGAGGTCAGCTTCGACTTCGTCGGTCGCCGCAAGCTCTGGTACTCCATCTCCGGCGTGATCGTGCTGGTCGCGGCGATCGGCCTGGCCATGGGCCTGCACCTGGGCATCGAGTTCAAGGGCGGCTCGGTCTACACCGTGGCCAAGCCCGGCCTGACGGTCTCCCAGGCGCAGGAAACCGCCGACGGGGTCGTCTCCTCGCACCCGCTGGTGCAGTCGACCGACAACGGCAAGATCCGCATCCAGGTCAGCACCGAGGAGCCGAAGAGCTCCGACGAGATCCGCTCCGAGCTCTCCCAGAAGCTCGGCGTGCCGCTGGACACCGTCGAGGCCCAGGTGATCGGCCCCAGCTGGGGCAAGCAGATCTCCCAGAAGGCGCTCACCGGCCTGGTCGTCTTCATGGTCCTGGTGACGGTCTACCTGGCGATCGCCTTCGAGTGGCGGATGGCGCTGGCCGCGCTGGTCGCCCTCATCCACGACCTCCTGATCACCATCGGCGTGTACGCCCTGGTGGGCTTCGAGGTCACCCCGGGTACGGTGATCGGCTTCCTGACGATCCTCGGTTACTCCCTCTACGACACGGTCGTCGTCTTCGACACCGTGAAGGAGAACACCAAGGGGATCACCAAGCAGAACAAGCTCACCTACAGCGAGGCCGCCAACGCGGGCCTCAACCAGACCCTGGTGCGCTCGCTCAACACCACCGTGGTGGCGCTGCTTCCGGTCGCCGCGCTGCTGTTCATCGGCGGCGGCTTCCTGGGCGCCGGCACCCTGAACGACATCTCGCTCGCGCTGTTCATCGGTCTCGCGGCCGGTGCCTACTCCTCGATCTGCGTCGCCACCCCGCTGCTGGCGCAGCTCAAGGAGGAGCAGCCGGAGATGAAGGCGCTGCGCAAGCGGGTCCTCCAGCACCGGGCCTCGGCCGCCGCCAAGGCGGAGGCCGGGGACGCCGTCACGGCGGACGGGGAGCCGGACGACGAGGAGCAGCCTGCGGGTATGGTCGGACAGCGTGGCCGCTCGGCCGGCACCCGTGCCAAGGGCCGTCCGTCCACCAAGCGCTGAACCCGACCACGAACCCGAGGAACCCACCGTGACCACCGCCGACACCGCACTGGCCGAGCTGCTGAACAGCCGGATCCGGGACGTCCCGGACTACCCGAAGCCGGGTGTGCTGTTCAAGGACATCGCGCCGCTGCTCGCCGACGCCGAGGCCTTCGGCGCCCTCACCCGGGCGCTGGCGGACCGGGCCGCGGAGCTCGGTGCGACCAAGGTCGTGGGCCTGGAGGCGCGCGGCTTCGTGCTGGCGGCCCCGGCGGCCTTCGCGGCCGGGCTCGGCTTCGTGCCGATCCGCAAGCAGGGCAAGCTGCCCGGCGAGGTGTTCCGGCGCTCGTACGAGCTGGAGTACGGCTCGGCGACGCTGGAGGTGCAGTGCGACGCCTTCACGCCCGGTGAGCGGGTGCTGGTGGTGGACGACGTGCTGGCCACCGGTGGCACCATCGGCGCCTCGCTGGACCTGGTGAAGGAGGCCGGGGCCGAGCTGGCGGGCGTCGTGGTGCTGATGGAGCTGGGCTTCCTGGACGGCCGCGAGCGGCTGGCCGGGCACCTGGGCGGCGCTCCGCTGGAGACGCTGGTCACGGTCTGAGGGACTCGTCGGGAGGACGGCGGTCGGGACATCCGACCGCCGTCCTTCCGTTTCCTGGCCCGGCCGGATGAACACCCCGGCGCCCGGCTCGGTACCATGAAGATTCATCCCCTCCCGGTTGTCCCGGACCGTTCGGGCCTCGGCAGGGGTCGGCCCCGGTGCCCCGAGGAGTAGTCCTTGCCCGACGAGGTTGTGCCCACGGCCGAAGCGGCCACCCCCGAAAACCGTCCCACGCCCTCGGGGGCCACCCCGGCACGCCCGGCGCCGACCTCCTCGCGTTCGCTCGGCCCCTCCGGCCGCGGTTCCACCGGCGGCATGCGGGCCCGGCTGGCCCGCCTGGGCGGCCAGCGCTCCAGCGTGCTCAACCCCGTCCTGGAACCGCTGTTCCGCTCGATCCGGGCCAACGACCCCAAGGCCGACCCGGCTCTGCTGCGCGACATCGAGAAGGCGTACGCGGTGGCCGAGAAGTGGCACCGCGGGCAGAAGCGCAAGAGCGGCGACCCGTACATCACCCACCCGCTGGCCGTCGCGACGATCCTGGCCGAGCTCGGCATGGACGCCCCGACGCTGATGGCCGGACTGCTGCACGACACCGTCGAGGACACCGACTACGGCCTGGAGACCCTGCGCAAGGACTTCGGCGACTCGGTGGCCCTGCTGGTGGACGGCGTCACCAAGCTGGACCGGGTCAAGTTCGGCGAGGCCGCGCAGGCCGAGACCGTCCGCAAGATGGTCGTGGCGATGGCCAAGGACCCGCGGGTCCTGGTGATCAAGCTGGCCGACCGCCTGCACAACATGCGCACGATGCGCTACCTCAAGCGGGAGAAGCAGGAGAAGAAGGCCCGCGAGACGCTGGAGATCTACGCCCCGCTGGCGCACCGGCTGGGCATGAACACCATCAAGTGGGAGCTGGAGGACCTCGCCTTCGCGATCCTCTACCCCAAGATGTACGACGAGATCGTCCGGCTGGTCGCCGAGCGCGCCCCCAAGCGGGACGAGTACCTGGCGACCGTCATCGACCAGGTCCAGGGGGACCTGCGGGGCGCCCGGATCACCGCCTCCGTCACCGGCCGGCCGAAGCACTACTACTCGGTCTACCAGAAGATGATCGTCCGGGGCCGGGACTTCGCCGAGATCTACGACCTGGTGGGCATCCGGGTCCTGGTCGACACCGTCCGCGACTGCTACGCGGCGCTGGGCACCATCCACGCGCGGTGGAACCCGGTGCCGGGGCGGTTCAAGGATTACATCGCGATGCCCAAGTTCAACATGTACCAGTCGCTGCACACCACGGTGATCGGCCCCGGGGGCAAGCCGGTCGAGCTGCAGATCCGCACCTTCGACATGCACCGGCGGGCCGAGTACGGCATCGCCGCGCACTGGAAGTACAAGCAGCGCGCGGTGGCCGGGGCCTCCAAGGTCCGCACCGACACCCCGACCCAGGTCCGCAAGGACGACAAGGCCGGCGCCGTCAACGAGATGGCCTGGCTGCGGCAGCTGCTGGACTGGCAGAAGGAGACCGCCGACCCGGGCGAGTTCCTGGAGTCGCTCCGCTTCGACCTGGCCAGCAACGAGGTCTTCGTCTTCACCCCCAAGGGCGACGTGATAGCCCTGCCGGCCGGGGCGACCCCGGTCGACTTCGCCTTCGCGGTGCACACCGAGGTCGGCTACCGGACGATAGGCGCCCGGGTCAACGGGCGGCTGGTGCCGCTGGAGTCGACCCTGGAGAACGGCGACACCGTCGAGGTGTTCACCTCCAAGGCGGAGAACGCCGGCCCGTCCCGGGACTGGCTGGGCTTCGTCAAGTCGCCGCGCGCCCGCAACAAGATCCGCGCCTGGTTCTCCAAGGAGCGCCGCGAGGAGGCGATCGAGCACGGCAAGGAGGCGATCGTCCGGGCGATGCGCAAGCAGGGCCTGCCGATCCAGCGGATCCTGACCGGCGACTCGCTGGTCACCCTGGCCCACGAGATGCGCTACCCCGACATCTCCTCGCTCTACGCCGCGATCGGCGAGGGCCACGTCGCCGCGCCGAACATCGTGCAGAAGCTGGTCCAGGCGCTCGGCGGCGAGGAGGGCGCGACCGAGGACCTGGCGGAGACCGCCACCCCGACCCACGACAACCGGCGCGCGGTGCGCCGCCGGGCCAAGGGCGACCCGGGCGTGATCGTCAAGGGCGTCGAGGACGTCTGGGTCAAGCTCTCCCGCTGCTGCACCCCGGTGCCGGGCGACCCGATCGTCGGCTTCGTGACCCGCGGCAACGGCGTCTCGGTGCACCGCGCCGACTGCGTCAACGTGGAGGCGCTGAACCAGCAGCCGGAGCGCATGATCGACGTCGAGTGGGCGGCCACCCAGTCCTCGGTCTTCCTGGTGGCCATCCAGGTCGAGGCGCTGGACCGCTCGCGGCTGCTGTCGGACGTCACCCGGGTGCTCTCCGACCAGCACGTCAACATCCTGTCGGCGGCGGTGCAGACCTCCCGGGACCGGGTGGCGATGAGCCGCTTCACCTTCGAGATGGGCGACCCGAAGCACCTGGGCCACGTGCTCAAGGCGGTGCGTGGCGTCGAGGGCGTGTACGACGTCTACCGCGTCACCTCCGCCCGCAAGTAGCGGCGGCCCCCGCCGGCAGCACGGCGGGGGAACGCGGAAGGCCCCCGGGAACGGTCCCGGGGGCCTTCGCCGTCCAGCGTGCCGGGGCGATCAGCCGCTGAACTCCTCCTGGCTCTTGTGCGCCTGGTCCAGCAGGGTCCGCACGCCGTCCAGCTCGGACTCCAGCTTGGCGATCCTGGAGGCGTTGCCGGCCGCGCGGGCCTTGTCCAGGTCGGCCTGGATCTTGTCGGCCTTCGCCTGGAACAGGCCCACCATGCCGGCCGCGCGGGCCTTGGCCTCCGGGTTGGAGCGCGACCACTCGGCCTCCTCGGCCTCGCGGATCGCCCGCTCGACCGCGTTCAGCCGGCCGTCCAGCTTCGGACGGACCTCGCGCGGCACGTGCCCGATCGCCTCCCAGCGCTCGTTGACCTCGCGCAGCGCGGCCTTGGCGGCCTTGAGGTCGGTGATCGGCAGGATCGTCTCGGCCTCGGCGGCCAGCGCCTCCTTGAGCTTCTGGTTCTCCACCTGCTCGGCGTCCCGCTCGCTGAACACCGCGGAGCGGGCCTGGAAGAAGACGTCCTGGGCGCCGCGGAACCGCGCCCACAGCTCGTCCTCGATGTCCCGCTGGGCCCGGCCGGCGGCCTTCCAGCGCGCCATCAGGTCGCGGTAGGCGGCCGCGGTGCTGCCCCAGTCCGTGGACGAGGACAGCGCCTCGGCCTCGGACACCAGCGCCTCCTTGGTCTGCCGGGCCTTCTCGCGCTCGGCGTCCAGGGTGGCGAAGTGCGCCTTGCGGTGCTTGGAGAAGACCGAGCGGGCGTGCGAGAAGCGGTGCCACAGCTCGTCGTCGCTCTTGCGGTCCAGCCGCGGCAGGCCCT
Source organism: Kitasatospora sp. MY 5-36 (assembly GCF_001182915.1). Lineage (NCBI taxonomy): Bacteria > Bacillati > Actinomycetota > Actinomycetes > Kitasatosporales > Streptomycetaceae > Kitasatospora > Kitasatospora sp. MY 5-36. The sequence continues at coordinate 11,734 of NZ_LFVW01000200.1, read as the reverse complement.
TCCAGGTGTCCACCAGGGCGCGCAGCCGGTCCCCGGCCTCCCGCCACTGGGTGGACTCGGCGAGCTGCTCGGCCTCGGTGACCAGGGCCTCCTTGGCCGCACGGGCCTCGTCCTGGGCCTTGGCGCGGGCGGCCTTGCGCTCCTCGCGCCGGCTCTCGATCTCGCCGGTGAGCGTGTCCAGCCGCTTGGCCAGACCCTCCAGGTCGCCGACCGCGTGCCCCTCGACCACCTGGGCGCGCAGGTGCTCCAGCGCGGCCAGGGCGTCCTTGGCGGCCAGGTCGGTGGTCCGCACCCGCTTCTCCAGCAGGCCGATCTCCACCTCGATGCCCTGGTACTTGCGCTCGAAGTAGGCGAGGGCCTCCTCGGGCGAGCCGGCCTGCCAGGAACCGACGACTCGTTCGCCGTCGGCCGTCCTGACGTAGACCGTGCCCTGCTCGTCCACACGGCCCCACGGGTCGCTGCTCATAGCGCGTCCTCCACATGACGTCGCGCCCGCGCCGGGGCGGCGCGCGTCCGTCGTCCACAGTTGATGTGCGACGGACCGAAAGAGTCCGCCGTCCCCGTCCGCCGTGCCTTGCTGCCGAGGGTGACGGCTAGGCGGGTCCGGGCACCCTATACAACGCCAACATAGGCGACCAGGCCCGGTGCTGTCCGCATCCGGGCCGGGCGATTTCGGTCCGGGGCCGTGCGGGGGCGGCGCGCAGGCCACCCGCCGACGACCCCGGAGTCGGTCAACCCTTCGCCACCGTAACGGAGTTGAAGGTGACGTCGGCCATCGGGTGGCCGTCCGACGAGCCCTCCAGGGTGCCCGCGGCGGCGATCTTCTGCACCACGTCCAGGCCGCCGGTGACCTTGCCGAAGGGGGTGTAGTTCGGGGGCAGCTTGGTGTCCTTGTAGACCAGGAAGAACTGGCTGCCGTTGGTGCCCGGACCGGAGTTGGCCATCGCCACGGTGCCGGCCGGGTAGGTCGCGCCGGTCAGGTTCTCGTCCGCGAACTTGTAGCCGGGGCCGCCGCTGCCGCCCGGGACGGTCGCGCTGGCGGTCGGGTCGCCGCACTGCAGCACGAAGATGCCGTCGGTGGTGAGGCGGTGGCACTTGGTGTGGTCGAAGTACTGCTCACCGGCCAGGAAGGCGAAGGAGTTCACGGTGTGCGGGGCCTTCGCCGCGTCCAGCGCGATCGTCACCTTGCCGCAGTTGCTGTCCAGCGTCATGGCGTACGAGCCGCCCGCGTCGATCGTCATGGCCGGCTCGGCCTGCCACTGCTTGCCGTTGGGCGCGCCCGGCGCCGGGGCGGCGCAGCCCTCGACCGGCTTGCGGGTCGGGGCGGACGGCTCCTCGGTACCGGTCGGCGCGGCCTGGGCGCTGTTCGAGGCCTTCTTGTCGCCCTTGTCGTCCGAGCTGAACGCGCCGGTGGCGATCAGGGTGCCACCGCCGGCCAGGACCACGACGGCGAGCGAGGCGCCCAGGATCGTGTTGCGCCGCCTGCGCGCGGCCTGGGCCTCGACCCGGCGCTCCAACTGGCGCTCGTACTTCTCTCGGGCGAGCTGCCGCCGCCGCTGTTCGCTGCTGACCACCGGCCGTGTCTCCTACGGATGTGCGGGAAAAGTGGATGGATTCCGGAGCGGATCATCGCATCCCTCGGCGGCCAAGTGTAGGGACCGGGCCTGTAAGAACCCGGTGAACCTGCCGGGCCGCGGCGCCCCGCCGCCCGTATCTGGTTCGCAACCGGACCCGCGGCGCCGGTAGGCTGCACCTGAATCACCACTGGTGGCATCACCACTGGCAGCCGCCGCAGCCGACCGCCACACACCCGAAGGACGCGCGTGTTCATCGCCGGATTCCCCGCTGGAGCCTGGGGCACCAACTGCTACCTGGTCGCTCCGGCGGCCGGCGAGGAGTGCGTCATCGTCGATCCCGGCCACCAGGCGGCCCGCGGCGTCGAGGAGATGGTCCGCGAGCACCGGCTGAAGCCCGTCGCCGTGCTGCTCACCCACGGCCACATCGACCACGTGGCCTCGGTGGTCCCGGTCTGCGGCGCCCGCGGCGTCCCGGCCTGGATCCACCCCGAGGACCGGTACATGATGTCCGACCCGGAGAAGGCGCTCGGCCGCTCCCTGGGCACCCAGCTGATGGGCGAGCTCACCGTCGGCGAGCCCGACGACGTGCGCGAGCTCACCGACGGCGGCGTGCTGGAGCTGGCCGGCCTGAAGCTCACCGTGGACCACGCCCCGGGCCATACCGGGGGGTCGGTGACCTTCCGGACGCCCGGTGCCGAGGACCTCCCCCCGGTGCTGTTCTCGGGCGACCTGCTGTTCGCCGGCTCCATCGGGCGTACCGACCTCCCGGGCGGGGACAGCGAGGCGATCATGAACTCGCTGGCCCGGGTGTGCCTGCCCCTCGACGACTCCACCGTGGTCCTCTCCGGCCACGGCGGTCAGACCACCATCGGCCGCGAGCGCGCCACCAACCCCTACCTCCGACAGGCAGCAGGGGCGGCAGGCGCCCCGGCTTTCCCGCGACGAGGAATGTGACGGAAGAGAAGTTGAGCACCTTCACCGCCCCCAAGGGCACCTACGACCTGCTGCCCCCCAGCTCCGCGACCTTCCTGGCGATCCGCGAGCGCATCGCCGCGCCCGCCCGCCGGGCCGGTTACGGCTACGTCGAGACCCCGGTCTTCGAGGACGTGAAGCTGTTCTCCCGCGGTGTCGGCGAGTCCACCGACATCGTCTCCAAGGAGATGTACACCCTCACCACCAAGGGCGGCGACGAGCTCGCGCTGCGCCCCGAGGGCACCGCCTCGGTGCTGCGCGCCGCGCTCCAGGCCAACCTCCACAAGCAGGGCAACCTGCCGGTCAAGCTCTGGTACTCGGGCTCGTACTACCGCTACGAGCGCGCCCAGAAGGGCCGCTACCGCCAGTTCTCCCAGGTCGGCGCCGAGGCGATCGGGGCCGAGGACCCGGCGCTGGACGCCGAGCTGATCATCCTGGCCGACGACGCCTTCCGCTCGCTGGGGCTGAGCGACTACTCGCTGCTGCTCAACAGCCTCGGCGACAAGCAGTGCCGCCCGGTCTACCGTGCCGCGCTGATCGACTTCCTCTCCGGCCTGGACCTGGACGAGGAGACCCGCCGCCGCGCCGAGATCAACCCGCTGCGCGTCCTCGACGACAAGCGCGAGTCGGTGCAGGCCCAGCTGGTCGGCGCCCCGATGCTGCGCGACTACCTGTGCGAGGCCTGCAAGGCGTACGACGAGAAGGTCCGCGAGCTGCTCACCGCGGCGGGCGTGGCCTTCGTGGACGACCCCAAGCTGGTGCGCGGCCTGGACTACTACACCCGCACCACCTTCGAGTTCGTGCACAACGGCCTCGGCGCCCAGTCCGCGATCGGCGGCGGCGGCCGCTACGACGGCCTGTCCGAGATGATCGGCGGCCCGGCGCTGCCGTCCGTCGGCTGGGCGCTCGGCGTGGACCGCACCTACCTCGCACTGGAGGCCGAGGGCGTCGCCCTCGACCTGCCGGCGGCCACCTCCGTCTACGCCGTCGCGCTCGGCGAGGAGGCCAAGAACACCCTGTTCGCCAAGGTGGTCGAGCTGCGCCGGGCCGGCGTGGCCACCGACCTCGCCTTCGGCGTCAAGAGCATCAAGAACGCCATGAAGTCCGCCGACCGGTCCGGCGCCCGCTTCGCCCTGATCGCCGGGGACCGGGACCTCGCCGAGGGCGTCGTCCAGCTCAAGGACATGAGCACCGGCGAGCAGACCCCCGTCGCCCTCGACGCACTCGTCACCACCCTGAAGGAGAAGCAGCTGTGATCCGCACGCACGACGCGGGCACGCTCCGCCCGGAGCACGCAGGCACCACCGTCACCCTGGCCGGCTGGGTCGCCCGCCGCCGCGACCACGGCGGCGTCGCCTTCATCGACCTGCGCGACGCCTCCGGCACCGTGCAGATCGTGGTCCGCGACCTCGACTCGGTACACGGCCTGCGCGCCGAGTACTGCGTCAAGGTCGTCGGCGACGTCCGGGTCCGCCCCGAGGGCAACGAGAACCCCGACATCCCGACCGGCGCCGTCGAGGTCGTCGTCAGCGCGATCGAGGTGCTCTCCGAGGCCGCCCCGCTGCCCTTCCCGGTCGCCGAGTACGAGCCGGGCACGGTCAACGAGGAGGTCCGGCTGCGCTACCGCTACCTGGACCTGCGCCGCGAGGGCCCGGCCAAGGGCCTGCGCCTGCGCTCCAAGGTCAACAACATCATCCGCCGGGTGATGGAGGAGAACGACTACCTCGACATCGAGACGCCGTACCTCACCCGCTCCACCCCCGAGGGCGCCCGCGACTTCCTCGTCCCGGTCCGCCTCCAGCCCGGCCACTGGTACGCCCTGCCGCAGTCGCCCCAGCTGTTCAAGCAGCTGCTGATGGTGGCCGGCATGGAGCGCTACTACCAGATCGCCCGCTGCTTCCGCGACGAGGACTTCCGCGCCGACCGGCAGCCGGAGTTCACCCAGCTGGACATCGAGGCCTCGTTCGTCGACCAGGAGGACGTCCTGGCCCTCGGCGAGAAGATCGTCGGCTCCATCTGGCGCGAGGTGCACGGGTACGAGATCCCGAACCCGCTGCCCCGGATGACCTACGCGGACGCCATGGGCCGCTACGGCTCGGACAAGCCGGACGTCCGCTTCGGCCAGGAACTCACCGACCTGACCGAGTACTTCAAGGGCACCGAGTTCCGCGTCTTCCAGGCCCCGTACGTCGGTGCCGTGGTCATGCCCGGCGGCGCCTCGCAGCCGCGCAAGCAGCTGGACGCCTGGCAGGACTGGGCCAAGGCGCGCGGCGCCAAGGGCCTGGCCTACGTGCTCATCGACGCCGAGACCGGCGAGCTGCGCGGCCCGGTCGCCAAGAACCTCTCCGCGGAGCACCTGGCCGGCCTCGCCGCCGCCGCGGGCGCCAAGAACGGCGACGCGGTCTTCTTCGCGGCCGGCAAGGAGCGCGCCTCCCAGGAGCTGCTCGGCGCCGCCCGTCTGGAGATCGGCCGCCGCTGCGAGCTGATCGACGAGTCCCAGTGGGCCTTCCTCTGGGTCGTCGACTTCCCGATGTTCGAGCCGATCGAGGACGACAAGGGCCAGTTCCAGGGCTGGCACGCGGTGCACCACCCGTTCACCGCCCCGACCGCGGAGTCGCTGGCCACCTTCGACACCGACCCGGGCTCGGCGCTCTCCAACGCCTACGACCTGGTCCTCAACGGCTCGGAGCTGGGCGGCGGTTCGATCCGTATCCACCAGCGCGACGTGCAGAAGCGGGCGTTCGACGCGATCGGCCTCTCCGAGGAGGAGGCGGCCTCGCAGTTCGGCTTCCTGCTGGACGCCTTCAACTACGGCCCGCCGCCGCACGGCGGTGTCGCCTTCGGCCTGGACCGCATCGTCACCCTGCTGGGCGGGTACGACACCATCCGGGACGTCATCGCCTTCCCGAAGACGTCCACCGGCGGCGACCCGCTGACCGGCGCCCCGACCCCGATCACCCCGGCGCAGCGCCGCGAGGCCGGCGTGGACGCCAAGCCGAAGGTCCGCGAGGACGCCAAGGGCGAGGCCCAGCCCCAGTCCTGACACCGCGTCATCCGCTAACCTGCAACGGCCCCGGACGGCTCACCCGCCGTCCGGGGCCGGTCCACAACGGTGTGTGACACAGGGAGGGTTGACTCTTGCAGGTGACCACAAGAATCGAATGTCCGGAGGACGCCCCGGCGACCAGACGCGTCCACATGGCCGCGTTCCCCGGCCCGGACGAGGCGGACCTGGTGGACGCGCTGCGCCGCGACCCCGCCTGGCTGCCCGGGCTGTCCGTGGTGGCGGTCGACGGGACCGGGCTGGTGATCGGCCACGCGCTGCTCACCCGGCTGCTCGTCGGCGACGGCAAGGCGCTGGCGCTCGGGCCGGTCGCGGTGGCGCCCGAGTGGCAGCGCCGGGGCGTCGGCGAGCTGGTCGTCCGGGCCGCGCTGGCGGCGGCCGAGGACGCGGGCGAGAAGCTCGTGGTCGTCCTCGGCGACCCGGAGTACTACGCGCGGTTCGGCTTCGCGCCGGCCGGGCGGCACGAGGTCACCGGCCCGTTCGAGGTGCCGGAGGCGTACTTCCAGGTGCTGCCGCTGCCGTCGTACGACGGCACCCCGCGCGGGCTCTGCCGCTACCCCGAGCCCTTCGTCGCCGTCTGACCTCTCCCGGCACCTCTCCCCAGGGCCGGTCCACGAGACCGGCCCCGGTCGCCAAGGCCCCCCGCCGACCTGCGGAACCGGCCGTGGGCGCCTACGGTGAGTGCTGATCAGCATTCAGCCGGACGGAGGAACCGAGGGTGGCCGAGCAGCAGCGGACCGGGAAACCGGAGCGACTGGCCAGGAAGCCGTACGAGCGGGAGCTGCTGCGCCTCCAGGAGGAGCTGGTGAAGCTCCAGGAGTGGGTGCGCGTCGAGGGCGCCCGGCTGGTGGTGGTCTTCGAGGGGCGCGACGCCGCGGGCAAGGGCGGGGCGATCAAGCGGGTGACGGAGTACCTCAACCCCCGCATCGCCCGGGTCGCGGCGCTGCCCACACCGACCGAGCGGCAGAAGACCCAGTGGTACTTCCAGCGGTACGTCGAGCACCTGCCGGCCGCCGGGGAGATCGTCCTGTTCGACCGCAGCTGGTACAACCGCGCGGGCGTCGAGCGGGTGATGGGCTTCTGCACCGACGAGGAGTACTGGCAGTTCCTGCACCAGTGCCCGACCTTCGAGCGGATGCTCACCGAGTCGGGCGTCCTGCTGCGCAAGTACTGGTTCTCGGTGAGCGACACCGAGCAGCAGCGGCGCTTCCGGGACCGGCTGGAGGACCCGATGAAGCGCTGGAAGCTCTCCCCGATGGACGTCGAGTCGATCACTCGCTGGGAGGACTACTCGCGGGCCAAGGACGAGATGTTCATCCACACCGACACCCCGGACTCGCCCTGGCACGTGGTGGAGAGCGACGACAAGCGCCGGGCCCGGATCAACATGATCGCCCACCTGCTGTCCACCGTGCCGTACCACGAGATCAGGGAGCCGCGGGTGCAGCTGCCGCCCCGCCCCGCCTCGCGCGGCTACGAGCGGCCCCCGCGGGACCTCCAGAAGTACGTCCCGGACCACGCCGCCGGGCTGGAGTAGGACGGGCCCCGCGCAGCTCTTGGCGGGCTGTCCGAGCCCTCGCATAGGCTTCCGGTGTGGACGAACCGGACCTCTTCACCGCCGCCGCCGAGGAACGCCAGACCAGGGAGCCCGGCCGGGCGCCCCTGGCCGTACGGATGCGTCCGCGCACCCTGGACGAGGTGGCCGGGCAGCGGCAGCTGCTGAAGCCCGGCTCGCCGCTGCGCCGCCTGGTCGGGAGCTCGCGCGGCCCGGCGGCGACCAGCTCGGTGATCCTCTGGGGCCCTCCCGGCACCGGCAAGACCACCCTGGCGCACGTGATCAGCCAGGCGGTCGAGGGCCGCTTCGTGGAGCTGTCCGCGATCACCGCCGGGGTCAAGGAGGTCCGGGCGGTGATCGACGGTGCCCGGCGGGCGGTCGGGATGTCCGGCCGGGAGACGGTGCTCTTCCTGGACGAGATCCACCGCTTCTCCAAGGCCCAGCAGGACTCGCTGCTGCCCGCCGTGGAGAACCGCTGGGTCACCCTGATCGCGGCGACGACCGAGAACCCGTACTTCTCGGTGATCTCCCCGCTGCTGTCCCGCTCGCTGCTGCTCACCCTGGAGTCGCTGACCGACGAGGACATCCGGGCGCTGCTGCGCCGCGCGGTGGCCGACGAGCGCGGGCTGGAGGGCGCGCTGGAGCTGACCGCGGAGGCCGAGGACCACCTGGTGCGCCTGGCCGGCGGGGACGCCCGGCGGGCGCTCACCACGCTGGAGGCGGCGGCCGGGGCGGCGCTGGAGAAGGGCGAGCCGAGCATCACGCTGGCCACCACCGAGACGGCGGTCAACCAGGCGGCGGTGCGCTACGACAAGGACGGCGACCAGCACTACGACGTGGCGAGCGCGCTGATCAAGTCGATCCGCGGCAGCGACGTGGACGCCACCCTGCACTACCTGGCCCGGATGATCGAGGCGGGGGAGGACCCGCGGTTCATCGCCCGCCGGCTGATGATCTCGGCCAGCGAGGACGTCGGCCTGGCCGACCCGACGGCCCTGCAGACGGCGGTGGCGGCGGCCCAGGCGGTGGCGCTGATCGGCTTCCCGGAGGCCCGGATCATCCTCTCCCAGGCGGCCATCGCGCTGGCCCTGGCGCCCAAGTCCAACGCCGCCTACCTGGCGATCGACGCGGCGCTGGCGGACGTCCGGCAGGGCCTGGCGGGCGCCGTCCCGTCCCACCTGCGGGACGCGCACTACGGCGGCGCGGGCAAGCTCGGCCACGGCAAGGGCTACCGCTACCCGCACGACCTGCCGGAGGGCATCGCCGCCCAGCAGTACGCGCCGGACGCGGTGCACGGCCGGGAGTACTACCAGCCGACCAGGCGCGGCGGCGAGGCGCGGTACGCGGAGGTCGTGGAGTGGACGCGCGGGCGGCTGCGCGGGGAGCGCAGGGTGGAGAAGAAGGCCGAGCAGAAGCCCGAGCAGAAGCCGCGGAAGGCGGCGGCGGGGGCCGAGGAGCAGCCCGGGGAAAAGGGCGAGTGATCCACCGGTATACTCGATCGGAGTGCCATGTCCCGGGACGGCGGCGGGGGAGACCCCACCGACCGGCCGCACCAGCGGGACACCGGCCGTAGGCCCCCTCGAGGGGCCCGCACCAGGAGCGTCGCGCACCGTTTCGGTGTCGCGGACGGGCCCGGATTCCGGGCCGGTCCGTGTGACCAGCACTTCCGTGCCCGGCTCCGGAGAGCGGCTGACCGCATCGCCTCGGCGATGGGTTGTCTCCGGGTCGCGAGATGCGACCTCCGTCAACACCTGGTGAAGCCGTATTCGTAAGCAAGGAAGGTTTGGTTCATGGCGAACCAGAAGCGTCCCAAGGTCAAGATCGCGCGTGCGCTCGGCGTGCCGCTGACCCCGAAGTCCGTCAAGTACTTCGAGGCCCGCCCGTACCCGCCCGGCCAGCACGGCCGTGGCCGCAAGCAGAACTCGGACTACAAGGTCCGTCTGCTCGAGAAGCAGCGTCTGCGCGCCCAGTACGACCTGAGCGAGAAGCAGATGGCGCGCGCGTTCGACCGCGCGAAGAAGGCCGAGGGCAAGACCGGTGAGGCGCTCGTCGCCGACCTGGAGACCCGTCTGGACTCCCTGGTCCTGCGTTCGGGCATCGCCCGCACCATCTACCAGGCCCGCCAGATGGTCGTCCACGGCCACATCGAGGTCAACGGCGGCAAGGTCAACAAGCCGTCGTTCCAGATGAAGCCGGGCTTCGTGGTCACCGTCCGCGAGCGCTCCAAGGAGAAGGTCCCCTTCCAGGTCGCCCGTGAGGGTGGCTACGCGGGTGAGGGCCAGACCCCGAAGTACCTCGAGGTCAACCTGAAGGCCCTGGCCTTCCGCCTGGACCGTGCGCCGCAGCGCAAGGAGGTCCCGGTGATCTGTGACGAGCAGCTGGTCGTCGAGTACTACTCGCGCTGACCCGGTTCCGCTCTTCGCGACACCACGAGCGAGCCCCCGCCGCCTTTCGAGGCGACGGGGGCTCGCCCCTTTTCCGCTGTTCCCGCTGTTCCTCCCGCTGCCGTCAGATGCTCTCGCCGGCCATCGCGGCGGCCAGCCGCAGGTGCGGGCGGGCCTCCTCGGCGCGGCCCTGGCGCTCCAGGGTGCGGCCGAGCATCAGCCGGGCGTAGTCCTCGGCCGGGTCGGCCTCCAGGATCCGCAGCAGCTCGGCCTCGGCGCGCCGCAGCTGGGCCGAGTGGAAGTAGCTGCGGGCCAGCAGCATCCGGACCGAGAGGTTGGTCGGCTCCTCGGCCAGGACGCCTTCGAGCATGCGGGCCGCGTCGGTGTACGCCTTGGAATCGAAGTAGAACTTCGCCATGCGGTACTCGTTGGCGGCGTTGTGGACGGCCATGGTGCTCCTTCCGAGCAGTTCCTTGCCTCCTCAAGCAATCGGCAAGTTTCAACTATTCCGCACCGCCGAGGGCGCCGGCGTGGGCGGCACCGCGCGGGGATCCGGCACCGGCTCCGCGCCCTCCGCCGCGCCCCCGCCGCCGAGCGCCCGGGCGACCGCCGCGTCCAGGTCCAGCAGGGTGCCGGCCTCGTAGCACTCCTCGTACTCCTGGGCGCTCAGCCCGGCCAGGGCCCGCTCCGCGCATTCCTGGTGCGGGCCGAAGAAGTTCCGCGAGCCCAGGAACGGGTTGCCGACCGCGCGCCAGATCCGGTGCGCGGCCCCCTGCAGCACCCGGGCCTCGCGCAGGTCGCCCGGCTCGCCCGGGCGGCTCGGCTCGGTCTCCAGCAGCGCCAGCAGGTCGATGCCCAGCACGATGCCGAGCAGGTCGCGGAAGAGGTGGTTCAGCCGCACGCACTCCCGGGCCAGCATCCGGGCGGGCTGGACCGCGCCGTCCAGCCAGTGCGAGTACGCCATCGCGTAGAGCACGTACCCGTAGGCCCACTGCTCGCCGTGCTCCTCGCACAGCTCGCGGGCCTGGCCGAACCAGAGCTCGCCGCTGTCCAGGTCGCCCTGGAACAGGTAGGCCAGGCCCAGCTCCAGCATGGCCATCACCACGTTGCTGTTGAGCTCGCCGATGGTCCGGTAGTGCCAGAGCGCCTCCTCGAACAGCTCGGCGGCCCGGTCGGGGTCGTCGCCGACCAGGGCGACGCAGCCCTGGCGGTGGACGGCGTGGGCCAGGGCCCGGTCGTCGCCGGTGTTCAGGGCCTGGCGGCGGCACTCCTCCAGCGCCGGGCGGGCGAAGCCGAGGTCGCCCTGGAGGGTGGCCGTGTAGCCGGTCACCCAGAGCGCCTTGGCCCGGGCCTCGGTGGGCTCGCGGTCCAGGGCGAGCGCCCGGTCCAGCCAGTGCCGCCCCTCGCCGAGGTGGCCGCAGCCGATCCAGTAGAACCAGAGGGTGCCGGCCAGCAGCAGGGCGATCTGCTCCTCGCCGGGCTCGGCGAGGCAGAACTCCAGCGCCGCGCGGAGGTTGCCGTGGGCCAGCTGGGTGCGCTCGGCGGTCTCCGCCTGCCGGGGGCCGAACCACTCGACCTCGCCCCAGGTGGCGACGCCCAGGTACCAGTCCCGGTGGCGGCGCAGCAGCCGCGGCTCCTCGCCTGCGGCCCGCAGCCACTGGCCGCCGTACTCGCGCAGGGTGTCCAGCAGCCGGAAGCGCACGCCGAAGGCGCTGTCCTCGCGCAGCACCACGGACTTGGCGACCAGCTCGTCGAGCAGGTCGAGCACCTCTTCGGCCTCGATGCCCTCGCCGGCGCAGACGTACTCGGCGGCCTCCAGGTCGAAACCGCCGGCGAAGACCGACAGGCGGGCCCAGAGTAAACGTTCCTGCACGGTGCAGAGCTCATGGCTCCAGCCGATCGTCGTGCGCAGCGCCCGGTGCCGGGGCAGGGCCGTCCGGGAGCCGCCGGTGAGCAGCCGGAAGCGGTCGTCCAGCCGGGCGGTGACCTGCTCCACCGACAGCGCGCGCAGCCGGCCGGCGGCCAGCTCCACGGCCAGCGGGATGCCGTCCAGCCGGCGGCAGAGCAGCGCGACCGCCTCCGCGTTGTCCTCCGTCACCTCGAAGGACGGCAGCACCGCCCGGGCCCGGTCGGCGAACAGCCGCACCGCGTCCGGCAGCGCGCCCGACCGCGCCGGGCCGGC
>NZ_LFVW01000199.1:0-18247 GCF_001182915.1 Kitasatospora sp. MY 5-36 | reverse complement strand
CGCCGCACGGGGCCGTTCGGCCGCGGCCCGGCGGGCCGGGTGGCGGGAGCGGTCCTACGCTGGGTGACACAGTCCCCGCAGCGCCCGGGAGCCCCGCCATGACCGTCACCGATGCCGCGTCCGGCCCGACCGCCACGACCGGGCGCCCCTGGGCGTCCGAGGCGCTGCACCGGGCCGATCCGCAGCTGGCCGACCTGCTGGCCGCGGAAGCCGAGCGGCGCGCCGAGACGATCCAGCTGCTGGCGGGGGAGAACCTGACCACCCCCGCCGTCCTGGCGGCGCTCACCGGCCCGCTGATCGACAAGTACGCCGAGGGCTACCCGGGCCGCCGGCACCACACCGGCTGCGCGCTGGCGGACGCCGCCGAGCTGCTGGCGATCGACCGGGCCCGTGAGCTGTTCGCCGCCCCGCACGCCAACGTCCAGCCGCGGTCGGCGACTTCGGCGATGCTGGCGGCGTACGCGGCGCTGCTGCGGCCCGGCGACGGGGTGCTGGCGATGTCGCTGGAGCACGGCGGCCACCTCAGCTGCGGCTCGCGCGCCAACTTCTCCGGGCGCTGGTTCGACTTCACCGGCTACGGCGTGCGCGAGTCCGACGGGCTGATCGACCTCGACCAGGTCCGCGACCTGGCCCGGCAGCACCGCCCCAAGGCCATCGTGGCGGGTTCGATCTCGCACCCCCGGCACCCGGACTGGGCGGCGTTCCGCGAGATCGCCGACGAGGTGGACGCCTACCTGATCGCCTCCGCCGCGCAGACCACCGGGCTGATCGCGGCCGGGGTGGCGCCCTCCCCGGTGCCGTACGCGGACGTCACGGTGGCGGCCACCCACAAGCTGCTGCGCGGCCCGCGCGGCGGGCTGCTGCTGTGCACCGCGGAGCTGGCCGAGCGGATCGACCGGGCGGTGTTCCCGTTCAGCCAGGGCGGCGCGGCGATGAACGAGGTGGCCGGCAAGGCGGTGGCCCTCGCGGAGGCCTCGAAGCCCGCGTACCGGGCGTACGCGGAGCGGACGGTGTCCGGGGCGCGGGCGCTCGCCGCGGGGCTCGCAGAGGCCGGAATGCGCCCCCTGACGGGCGGTACCGACACCCATCTGGTGACCGCCGACGTGAGCCCGCTCGGCGTGACCGGCGCGGAGGCCGAGCGGCGCTGCGCGGCGGCCGGGCTGCTGCTCGGCAAGTGCGCGCTGCCGTACGACCCGGCGCCGGCCGCCGAGACCTCCGGCATCCGGCTGGGCACGGGCACGGTCACCAGCCAGGGGATGGGGGAGCCGGAGCTGGCGGAGATCGCCGGGCTGATCGCGCGGGTGCTCGCCGGGGACGCGGTCGTCCCGGCCGCGGCGCGGGTCCGGGAGCTGGCGGCGGCCTTCGCCGACCGGGCCTGACGGCGGCCTTCCGCGGGTATCCGGATCTCCTACCCGGGAGGGCGAACCGCGATGCACGGTCCGGGCGTCCGACTCAATAAGGTGTGTGCCGTGGCGACGCACCTCGAACCCCGGGAAGGCAGGGGAGTACCTTCGGTACTTCCCCGTTCGACAGTGATGCAGGAGGCCAGTGGTGCGTGAGTATCTGCTGGTGCTGTTCTGCACCGCCGCCGTCACCTACCTGTTGACGGGCCCGGTCCGGAAGTTCGCCATCGCGGCCGGCGCCATGCCGCCGGTGCGCGCCCGTGACGTGCACCGCGAACCCACGCCGCGGCTCGGCGGCATCGCGATGTTCGGCGGACTGTGCGCGGGCATCCTGGTCGCCTCGCAGCTGGACAACCTGAGCAAGGTGTTCTCCCAGGGCACCGACATCCGCGCGCTGCTGTCCGGGGCCGGGATCATGTTCCTGCTCGGGGTGCTCGACGACAAGTGGGGCGTGGACGCGCTGGTGAAGCTCGGCGGCCAGATGATCGCCGCCGGCGTGATGGTCTGGCAGGGCGTCACGGTGATCACCCTCCCGGTGCCCGGTGTCGGCCCGGTCGCGGTGAGCCCGACCCAGGGCATGGTCATCTCGGTCACCCTGGTCGTCGTCATGGTCAACGCGGTGAACTTCATCGACGGCCTGGACGGCCTGGCCGGCGGCATGGTCTGCATCGCCGCGATGGCCTTCTTCCTGTACAGCTACCGGCTCTGGTACGGCTACACGATCTCCGACGCGGCCCCCGCCGTGCTGTTCAGCGTGCTGCTGATCGGCATGTGCCTGGGCTTCCTGGCGCACAACATGCACCCCGCGCGGATCTTCATGGGCGACTCCGGCTCGATGATGCTGGGCCTGATGCTGGCCGTCGCCGCGATCTCCATCACCGGCCGGGTCGACCCGGACCTGATCAGCAACGAGGCCGGCTCGCAGACCGCCGCCGTGCACGCCCTGGTGCCGATCTACATCCCGCTGCTGCTGCCGCTGACGGTCATCGCGCTGCCGCTGGCCGACCTGCTGCTCGCGGTGGTGCGCCGCACCTGGGCGGGCCAGTCCCCGTTCGCCGCGGACAAGCGCCACCTGCACCACCGGCTGCTCCAGGTGGGGCACTCGCACAGCCGCGCCGTGATGATCATGTACTTCTGGGCCGCGCTGATCGCCTTCGGCTCGGTCGCCTTCTCGGTGACCAACACCGGCCGCACCGTCGTCCTGACGCTCGCCGGGCTCTGCCTGGTCGGCCTGGTGGTGCTGCTCACCCCGCGGTTCCGGCCGCGCGCCCCGCGGGCGGTGCAGTCCTTCGTCCCCCCGCGCTACCGCCGGCAGCAGAGCGGTCCGATGGCTGAACTGTCGGCCAAGGACAAGGAACTCCTGGGTGAAGCCGGGCGGGAGTCCGGCGTGGGCTCCACCGCGGTCGGCTCCCACCCCAAGGCCACCGGCCGCCACTGACAAGGGAGTTGATGCCACGACAGGTGGCCGTCACCCGAACGGCGGAATCGTTGCGCCGTTGGTGTGACAGGTGCCACACATTCATGGTAAAGCTCTCATCAAATAGTTTGTGATACCGTTCACGAGTATCGAGAACACGCCGAAAGACCTGACAGGTGGATGACTTCCGTCCCTGTCGGTCTCCCTCACCGGGCCCGTCGCTCACATGGCGGCCCGCGGCGATGCCTCGGTCCGGTGTCACCCGCCACCGCAGTGCCCGTCCCCCGCCACATCGACATGCCGCCGGAGCTGCCGACATGCCGTCCACCGACGCCCGGATCCTCCGAGGCGCCGCGATTCCCACTGCGGTCGCCGGAATCATCGCCATGGTGATCTCCTTTGCCGTTGCCGGTGGGAAGGGGCTGCTCGGCGCCCTCTTCGGCGCGCTCCTCGTGATGGCCTTCTTCAGCTTCGGCCAGGTCGCGCTCGACCGGCTGACCAGGTCGAACCCGCAGATCATGATGGCCGCGGCGCTGCTGGTGTACACCACGCAGATCCTGCTGGTCGGCATCGTGCTCGCGGTCTTCAAGGACACCGAGCTGTTCAACCGGCAGGCCTTCGCGTTCACCCTGCTCGGCTGCGCCCTGATCTGGACGGGCTTCCAGGTGCGCGGTGCGCTCAAGGCCAAAACCTTCTACGTCGACCCCGACGCCTCCGAAAAGAAGGGCGACAAGCCCTCCGACAAGGGGCGTCAACAGTGACGAGGCCCAACTGTCCCCCCAACGAGGGGGGCGGTGTTTATGCCGCACTGACGGGCTGCTATCGTCCGTCGCAACAACGGAGTACGGGAAGAGGCCTGGTCTGTCCGGAGAGCGGACGGATCGCCCCCCTGATCCGCGCAGTCTTCGATGATCCCGCTGTGGTGCCGTGCACCGGCGCGCGGGGTCGGCGAGAAACCCATCAAGTTCCAGTGCCGCTCCGTGGTCGCAGGCCACGCCGACACACCGAGGTTGCCGTAACCATGCGTCACGACGAAGGAGTCCGCGGTGAGTGCTGAACTCACGTCCCTCGCCTCAGGCAGTTGCCACTTCGGGGACGCTGGCTGTGGCTTCCCGGCCCCGGGTCTGAACGAGTTCCAGTTCAAGCCGATCTTCTCGATCGGCAGCATCGAGTTCAACAAGCCGATGCTGCTGTCGATCATCGTCGCGCTCCTGGTCGTCGTGTTCTTCTGGGCCGCCTTCGCCAAGCCGCGCCTCGTCCCCGGCAAGCTGCAGCTGGTCGGTGAGATCGGCTACGACTTCGTCAAGCGCTCCATCGTGCTGGAGACGATCGGCAAGAAGGGCGAGAAGTACGTCCCGATGCTGGTCTCGATGTTCTTCTTCATCTGGTTGATGAACATCATGTCGATCATCCCGTTCGCACAGTTCCCGGTGTCGGCGGCGATCGCGTTCCCGGCCGGCCTCGCTGCGGTCGTGTGGATCACCTACATGACGCTGACCTTCAAGAAGCACGGCTTCGTCGGCGGTCTCAAGAACCTCTGCTGGCCGTCGGGCATCCCCGGCTGGGTCATGTTCATCCTGGTGCCGATCGAGTTCTTCTCGAACATCTTCGTGCGCCCCTTCACGCTCGCGGTCCGAGCCTTCGCGAACATGTTCGCCGGCCACCTGCTGATCGTGATGTTCTCCATCGCCTCCTGGTACCTGCTCAGCCCGTCCCTGGGCGCGCTGTACGGCTCGGCCTCGTTCATCGTGGCCGTCGGCCTGACCGCCTTCGAGCTGCTGGTCCAGTTCCTGCAGGCCTACATCTTCGTGATGCTGGCCAGCAGCTACATCGCCGGTGCCCTGGAAGAGGCGCACTGAGCCCCGGGGCCCCGGCCCCGCCGAGAACCACTTCCCGTCCCGGATCGCCCGGTGGCCAATCACCACCGGTTCACCACCCTGCAAAGGACAACGTCAATGAGCATCCTCGCTGAGGGCACTGTCTACGGTTCCGTCGCCTCCCTGGGCTACGGCCTCGCCGCCATCGGCCCCGGCATCGGCGTCGGTCTGATCTTCGGTAACGGTGTCCAGGCCATGGCCCGCCAGCCCGAGGCTGCCGGTCTCATCCGTTCCAACATGTTCATCGGCTTCGCGCTGACCGAGGCGCTCGCCCTCATCGGCATCGTCATGCCGTTCGTCTTCGGCAACAAGTAATCCCGCCGTAGACCCTTTCTGAGGAAGGTCCAGATATGAGCATGGCGATCGTCCAGCTCGCGGCCGAGGAGAAGATGAACCCTCTCCTCCCCGCGTGGCCCGAGATCATCATCGGCCTGCTCTGCTTCTTCATCGTCTTCGGTCTGCTCGGCAAGAAGCTCCTCCCCAGCATCGAGAAGGTGCTGTCGGAGCGCCGGGACGCGATCGAGGGCGGGATGGAGCGCGCCGAGGCCGCCCAGGTGGAGGCCCAGGCCCTGCTTGAGCAGTACCGCGCCGAGCTCGCCGAGGCGCGCCACGAGGCTGCCCGCATCGTCGAGCAGGCTCGCGAGCAGGGTGCCGCCCAGCTCGCCGAGATGCGCGAGGAGGGCCAGCGCCAGCGCGAGGCCATCGTCGCCGCCGGTCACGCCCAGATCGAGGCGGACAAGAAGCAGGCCACTGCCGCCCTGCGTCAGGACGTGGGCTCGCTGGCCACCCAGCTGGCGTCCCGCATCGTGGGTGAGTCCCTCGAGGACCACACCCGGCAGAGCGGCGTCATCGACCGCTTCCTGGACGAGCTGGAGGCCAAGGCCGCCGTTGCTCAGGGTGCGGCCAAGTGATCGGCGCCAGCCGTGAGGCCCTCGTCGCCGGCCGGCAGAACCTGGAGAGCCTGACCGACTCCACCTCGGTGGACGCGGCCAAGCTCGCCGAGGAGCTCACCGCCGTCACGGCCGTGCTGGACCGCGAGGTGTCGCTGCGCCGCGTCCTGACCGACCCCTCGCGGTCGGGCCAGGACAAGGCCCAGCTGGTCACCTCGCTGCTGACCGGCCAGGTCTCCGGCGAGGCCGTCGACCTGGTCTCCGGCCTGGTCCGCTCCCGCTGGTCGGGCTCGCGCGACCTGGTGGACGCGACCGAGGAGCTCGCCGCCTACGCGGAGATCATCGCCGCGGACAAGGCCGGCGCCCTGGACGACGTCGAGGACGAGCTCTTCCGCTTCGGCCGGGTGGTGAGCGGCTCGCACGAGCTGCGCGCCGCGCTGACCGAGCCGAAGGCCGGTGCCGTCGCGAAGGCCGGGCTGATCGGCAAGCTGCTCGGCGGCCGCGCCAACGCCGGTACCGTCCGGCTGGTCACCGCCCTCGTCAACGTGCCGCGTGGCCGTAGCCTGGAGCAGGGCCTGGAGTCCTACTCGAAGCTCGCCGCCGCGCGCCGCGGCCGCGTGGTGGCCCTGGTCACCACCGCGGTGCCGCTGTCGGACACCCAGAAGGAGCGCCTGTCCGGTGCTCTGGCCCGGATGTACGGCCGCCAGGTCCACCTGAACATCGACGTCGACCCCGAGGTCGTCGGCGGCGTCCGGGTGCAGATCGGCGACGAGATCATCAACGGCACCGTGTCGAGCCGCCTCGAGGGCGCTCGCCAGTCGCTCGAAGGCTGAGCACCCAAGCAGCACATCCGACCCTCGGTCGGGAAACCGGCTCCCCAAGGAGCCGGCACATCGTACGGCCGGTTCGGAAGACCCGGCCGAGAGTCGAATACTTGCGGCCCTCAATGGCGGGCCGAGGATCGCAAACTAGGAGAGCAGGGAAGCCTGATGGCGGAGCTTACGATCCGTCCGGAGGAGATCCGGGACGCGCTGGCCGACTTTGTCCAGTCGTACCAGCCGGACGCCGCTTCTGTGGAAGAGGTCGGCAAGGTCACTGACGCGGCGGACGGCATCGCGCATGTCGAGGGCCTGCCCTCGGTCATGGCGAACGAGCTGCTGAAGTTCGAGGACGGCACGCTCGGCCTCGCGCTGAACCTCGACACCCGCGAGATCGGTGTCGTCGTCCTCGGTGAGTTCGGCGGCATCGAAGAGGGCCAGACCGTGCGCCGCACCGGCGAGGTCCTCTCGGTTCCGGTCGGCGACGGCTACCTCGGCCGCGTCGTGGACCCGCTGGGCAACCCGATCGACGGCCTGGGCGACATCGCCGCCACCGGTCGCCGTGCCCTGGAGCTGCAGGCCCCCGGCGTCATGGCCCGCAAGTCGGTCAAGCAGCCGCTGCAGACCGGTATCAAGGCCATCGACGCGATGACCCCGATCGGCCGCGGCCAGCGCCAGCTGATCATCGGCGACCGCCAGACCGGCAAGACCGCGGTGGCCGTCGACACGATCATCAACCAGCGTGACAACTGGCGCTCGGGCGACCCGGAGAAGCAGGTCCGCTGCATCTACGTCGCCGTGGGCCAGAAGGGCTCCACCATCGCGTCCGTCCGCGGCGCCCTGGAGGAGGCCGGCGCGCTGGAGTACACCACCATCGTGGCCGCTCCCGCCTCCGACCCGGCCGGCTTCAAGTACCTCGCCCCGTACACCGGTTCGGCCATCGGCCAGGAGTGGATGTACGACGGCAAGCACGTCCTGATCATCTTCGACGACCTGTCGAAGCAGGCCGAGGCCTACCGTTCCGTCTCCCTGCTGCTGCGCCGCCCGCCGGGCCGCGAGGCCTACCCGGGTGACGTCTTCTACCTGCACTCCCGCCTGCTGGAGCGCTGCGCGAAGCTGAACGACGCCCTGGGCGGCGGCTCGATGACCGGTCTGCCGATCATCGAGACCAAGGCCAACGACGTCTCGGCGTACATCCCGACCAACGTCATCTCCATCACCGACGGCCAGTGCTTCCTGGAGTCCGACCTGTTCAACGCCGGCATCCGCCCGGCCGTGAACGTCGGTATCTCGGTCTCCCGCGTCGGTGGCTCCGCCCAGATCAAGGCCATGCGCTCGGTCGCCGGCCGCCTGCGTCTGGACCTCGCCCAGTACCGTGAGCTGGAGGCCTTCGCCGCCTTCGGTTCCGACCTGGACGCGGCCTCCAAGGCCCAGCTGGAGCGCGGTGCGCGCATGGTCGAGCTGCTGAAGCAGGGCCAGTACCAGCCGTTCCCGGTCGAGGAGCAGGTCGTCTCCATCTGGGCCGGCACCACCGGCAAGCTGGACGACGTCCCGGTCGCCGAGATCCGCCGCTTCGAGCGCGAGTTCCTGGACCACGTCCGCCTCCAGCACAAGGACCTGCTGGCCGGCATCGTGGAGACCGGCCTGCTGGCCGACGGCACCGTCGACGCGCTGACCAGCGCCGTCGAGGCCTTCAAGCAGGGTTACCAGACCGCTGACGGCAAGCTGCTCTCCGAGCAGGCCTGAGTCCGGTAGCGAGGGAAAGGACGTAACGACCCATGGGAGCACAGCTTCGGGTCTACAAGCGCCGGATCCGCTCTGTCACCGCGACGAAGAAGATCACCAAGGCGATGGAGATGATCTCCGCGTCGCGCATCGTCAAGGCGCAGCGCGCGGTGGCCGCCTCCACTCCGTACGCCGATGAGCTCACCCGGGCGGTGACGGCGGTGGCCACCCGGTCCAACGCCAAGCACCCGCTCACCACCGAGAACCCGGCCGCCAAGCGCGCCGCAGTCCTGCTGATCACGGCGGACCGCGGCCTGGCGGGCGGCTACTCGACCAACGCCATCAAGGCCGCCCAGGTGCTCAGCGAGCGCCTGCGGTCCGAGGGCAAGGACGTGGTGACGTACATCATCGGCCGCAAGGGCGTCTCGTACTACACGTTCCGCGGCCTGACGGTGGCGGACTCGTGGACGGGGTTCTCGGACAAGCCGACCTACGGTGACGCGAAGACCGTGGCGGCCGACCTGATCGAGGCCTTCACGGCCGAGACCGGCGGCGTGGACGAGCTGCACCTGGTCTCCACCGAGTTCGTGTCGATGCTGACGCAGAACGCGGTCGAGGCGCGGCTGCTGCCGCTGAAGCTGGACGAGGTCCAGCTCAGCGACCAGTCGCCGGCCAAGTCGGAGATCTTCCCGCTGTACGACTTCGAGCCGTCGGCGGAGGGCGTCCTGGACGCGCTCCTGCCGCGGTACGTCGAGAGCCGGATCTACAACGCGCTGCTGCAGTCGGCCGCTTCCGAGCACGCCGCCCGCCGCCGCGCGATGAAGAGCGCGACGGACAACGCCGGCGAGCTCATCAAGTCGCTCACGCGGCTTGCCAACTCGGCCCGTCAGGCCGAGATCACCCAGGAAATCAGCGAGATCGTCGGCGGCGCCAACGCCCTCGCCGACGCTAGCCGCGGGAGCGAATGAGTATGACCACCACTGTTGAGCCGACCACGGCGACGGGCCGCGTCGCGCGGGTCATCGGCCCGGTCGTCGACGTGGAGTTCCCCGTCGACGCGATTCCGGACATGTACAACGCCCTGCACGTCGAGGTGGACAACCCCGACGGCACGGGCAAGAAGATCCTGACCCTCGAGGTCGCCCAGCACCTCGGCGACGGCATGGTCCGCGGCATCTCGATGCAGCCGACCGACGGCCTGGTCCGCGGTTCGCAGGTCTCCGACACCGGTGCGGCGATCTCCGTCCCGGTCGGCCAGATCACCAAGGGCAAGGTGTTCAACGCCCTCGGTGACGTGCTGAACGTCGACAAGGCGGAGTTCGACAAGCAGGTCGAGGTCCGCTGGCCGATCCACCGCAAGGCTCCCGAGTTCAAGGACCTCGAGTCCAAGACCGAGATGTTCGAGACAGGTATCAAGGTCATCGACCTGCTCACCCCGTACGTCACGGGTGGCAAGATCGGTCTGTTCGGTGGTGCCGGTGTCGGCAAGACCGTTCTGATCCAGGAGATGATCTACCGCGTCGCCGAGAACTTCGGTGGTGTGTCGGTGTTCGCCGGTGTCGGCGAGCGCACCCGTGAGGGCAACGACCTCATCGACGAGATGGTCGACTCGGGCGTTCTGGACAAGACCGCGCTGGTCTTCGGCCAGATGGACGAGCCGCCGGGCACCCGTCTGCGGGTCGCGCTGTCCGCGCTGACCATGGCGGAGTACTTCCGTGACGTCGAGAAGCAGGACGTGCTCCTCTTCATCGACAACATCTTCCGGTTCACCCAGGCCGGTTCCGAGGTGTCGACCCTGCTCGGCCGCATGCCCTCCGCGGTGGGCTACCAGCCGAACCTGGCCGACGAGATGGGCCTCCTCCAGGAGCGCATCACCTCGACCCGCGGTCACTCGATCACCTCGATGCAGGCGATCTACGTCCCCGCGGACGACCTGACCGACCCGGCGCCGGCCACCACCTTCGCCCACCTGGACGCGACGACCGTTCTGTCGCGCCCGATCTCGGAGAAGGGCATCTACCCGGCCGTCGACCCGCTGGACTCCACGTCCCGCATCCTCGACCCGCGGTACATCGCGCAGACCCACTACGACACGGCCATCCGTATCAAGGGGATCCTGCAGAAGTACAAGGACCTCCAGGACATCATCGCGATCCTCGGTATCGACGAGCTGTCCGAAGAGGACAAGATCACGGTGCACCGCGCCCGTCGCATCGAGCGCTTCCTCTCGCAGAACACCTACGTGGCGAAGCAGTTCACCGGTGTCGAGGGTTCGACCGTGCCGCTGTCGGAGACCATCGAGGCCTTCAACGCGATCGCGGACGGCAAGTACGACTCCGTCCCGGAGCAGGCCTTCTTCATGTGCGGTGGCATCGAGGACCTCGAGAAGAACGCCGCCGAGCTGGCGAAGAAGTAATCGCGGCCGGTAGCAGCTGAGCGTGACCGTGAGGGGTGGGCCCCAGCCCTGGGACCCACCCCTCGCGTCGCATCGGCTGTGATTCCGGTCAAATCCGTGCCGCCGGTTTCATGCCGGAGGCGCGGGGCCGTTATTCTTACCGAAACTCCCGAGTAATCGGGCGTTGCATGAGCCTAGGAGCCCACGTTGGCTGAGCTGCACGTCGAGCTGGTCGCAGCCGACCGCAAGGTGTGGTCCGGTGCGGCCACCATCGTCGTCGCCCGTACGGCCTCCGGTGACACCGGCATCATGCCGGGCCACACCCCGGTGCTGAGCGTGCTGGAGACCGGTCCCGTCACCATCCGCACGGTGGACGGCGGCACCGTGATCGCCGCGGTGCACGGCGGCTTCATCTCCTTCGCCGACAACAAGCTGTCTCTGCTCGCGGAGATCGCCGAGCTGGCGGACGAGATCGACGTCGCGCGTGCCGAGCGCGCACTGGAGAAGGCCAAGTCGGGCCTGGACGAGCACGCCGAGCGGCGCGCCGAGGTCCGTCTGTTCGCGGCGCGCGGCCTCAAGGCCCACGCCTGAGTGCGCCGGACCCCGGTTTAGCGGGGTCGACCGACGGTCCCGGGGACGCGCGAGCGTGACCCCGGGACTGTCGTCGTAGTTGGTAGGTCAGCGCGGTCGCTTGATACGACCGTTACGGGGAACGCGGGTAGCGAGGAGGTAGGTGAGCATGGTCCTCGCGCTTGTGGTGTGTGCGGCGGTCGTGGCCCTGGGAGTGATCGGGCTGATGGCCTTCGCCGTCCGACGCCGCCTGATCCAGCGGGTCGGCGGCACCTTCGACTGCAGTTACCGGCTCAAAATGCCCGCCGACGCCTCGACGCAGCCCGACCTCGACGAGAACGGCAAACCCACCTCAGCCCCGGTCCCCCCGACCGACGGCAAGGGGTGGGTTTTTGGTATCGGCCGCTACAGCGGTGACTCGATCGAGTGGTTCCGGGTCTTCTCGTACGCCCCGCGCCCGCGCAAGATGCTTCCGCGCCGGGAGATCGAGGTGCTCGGCCGGCGCTACCCGGAGGGCCAGGAGGAACTGGCGCTGCTGTCCGGCTCGGTGGTGCTGCGCTGCCTGCACAACGGCGCGCCGCTGGAACTGGCGATGAGCGAGGACGCGCTGACCGGCTTCCTGGCCTGGCTGGAGGCGGCCCCGCCCGGGCAGAGGGTGAACGTCGCGTAGCGGCCTCTCCAGGCGGGGTTAACGCCGCCTAACCCGGCGGCTACGCTGGCCGCATGGTCAATCTGACGCGCATCTACACCCGTACCGGCGATGACGGCACCACCGCGCTCGGCGACATGAGCCGGACCAGCAAGACCGATCCGAGACTGATCGCGTACGCGGACGCCAACGAGGCGAACGCGGCGATCGGGGTGGCCCTCGCCGTGGGGGAGCTGCCGGAGGACATGACGGCGGTGCTCGTCCGGGTCCAGAACGACCTGTTCGACGTCGGCGCCGACCTGTCCACCCCGGTGGTGGAGGACCCGAAGTACCCGCCGCTGCGGGTGCTGCAGTCCTACATCGACCGGCTGGAGGCGGACTGCGACGACTACCTGGCGCGGGTGGAGAAGCTGCGCAGCTTCATCCTGCCCGGCGGCACGGCCGGGGCGGCCCACCTGCACCTGGCCTGCACGGTGGTCCGGCGGGCCGAGCGCTCCACCTGGTCGGCGATCGCGGAGCACGGCGACAGCGTCAACCCGCTGACCGCGAAGTACCTCAACCGGCTGTCCGACCTGCTGTTCATCCTGGCCCGGGTGGCCAACAAGGAGCGCGGCGACGTGCTCTGGGTCCCGGGCGAGAACCGCTAGAACGCGTCGAGGGCCCGTCCCCGGACTCCTCCCCCGTGGGGGTCCGGGGACGGGCCCTCGACGGTTCAGGGCCGGTCGGCGGGGGTGCCGCCGGGGGTGGTCCCGGCGAGGGTCTTCCCGGTGACCACCCGGCCGTCCTCGACCAGCACGCCGGCCGGCGGCTGCTTGGGCCAGAGCGAGTAGCAGCCGGCCACGATCACGTTGACCACGGCGGCGATGCCCAGCTTGAGGTACCACTGGAGGAAGGTGCCGAAGTGGGCGGAGCCCGCGGAGAGCGGGACGAGCAGGGTGATCAGGCTCAGCGTGACGGCGGCGGACACGACGGTCCGGCCGGCGATCTGCCACTCGTACCTGGTCCGCTCGGGCCCGTACTTGGGCGAGGGCAGCGGCTTGGGGCCGCCGGCGAAGCGGTGCAGGAAGTGCCGGTCGGCCCAGCGGACCAGCGAGGGGCCGTAGCCGATCGAGAAGCCCGCGTAGCTCGCGGCCAGGGCGTGCGTCCAGCTCGCGGTGGAGCCGCCGCGCAGGTCGAGGACGGTGAGGGCGTAGAGGGTGAGGTCGACCAGTGGCAGACCGACCAGCAGCGCGGTGCTGGTGCGGCGCCACCGGAGCAGGTAGCGGGTGGCGAGGCCGAGGCCGAGCAGGATCCAGAAGGAGATCTCGGCCGCGACGATGAGGGTGACGATCACGTTCTGCTCCCGGGTGTTTCGGCGGTGCTTCCAGCCTGGTGCGCGGGCGCGCCGCTGTCGTCGTCGCGCGGTGCCGTAGCGGCCTGCACCTTTCGATGTAGCGGGCTCCTCCGTGGACCGGAGCCGGGCCGGCCGCCGGGGGTGGTGAGATGGGAACGTGCCCCTCCCGTTCCCCGCCCTCTCCCCGCGCCGGCAGGACCAGCTGATCGCCCTCTGCGGGCTGCTCGGCGGTTCGGTGCTGATCGTCTTCAAGGTGTACGACCGGGCCGACCGGGTGCCGCTGTGGGCGGTGGTGCTGCCGCTGGTGGTGCTGGCGGGGCTGGAGCTGGTGCGCCGGACCAGGCCGGTGCTCGCGGTGTCGCTGGGCGGGCTGGCCTTCGCGGGCAGCCTGTTCGCCGGCAGCCTGCTGGCGACGCTGATCATGTACACCGACCTGCTGTACGCGGCGGTGATCTACGGGACCCCGCGGATGTCCCGGGTGCTGCACCTGAGCGGCGGGGCCACCGTGCTGGCCCTCTCCACCCTCGCGGCGATCTACGGCGGGACGTCCGGCGCGCTGCTGGTGGTGGTGGTCAGTTCGCTGGTCTTCCTGGCCCCGGTGTGGACCGGGGACGTGGTGCGCAAGCACCGGGAGGAGGCGGAGACCGAGCGGCTGCGGGCGGAACAGACCGCGCTGCTCTCGGAGATGGACCGGCGCGAGGCGATCGGCGCCGAACGGGCCCGGATGGCACGGGAGTTGCACGACGTGGTGGCCAACCACCTGTCGGCGATCGCGATCCACGCCACCGGCGCCCAGTCGGTGGCCCGGCGCCGGAGCCTGCCCGAGGACGATCCGCTGGTGGAGGTGCTGGCGGTGATCCGGGAGAACAGCGTCCAGGGATTGGCCGAAATGCGACGCATGATCGGGCTGCTCCGGGACAGCGGCGGGGGAGAGGTGGACGAGTCCTACGCGGCGCCCGACCTGGCCGCGGTGGACGCCCTGCTGGCCAAGGCCCGGGCGGCCGGCCAGGACGTCGGGCTGGACTTCGAGCTGTCCGAGTCCGGCGAGCGCGGCGACCTGCCGGTGCCGGTCGGGTTGGCCGCGTACCGGATCGTCCAGGAGTCGCTGACCAACGCGCTCAAGCACGCCGGGCCCGGACTGGTCAGCCTGCGGCTGGAGTTCGCGCCCGAGGAGCTGCGGATCGCCGTGGACAGCCCGTACCGGGGCGGGCCGGGCCGCGGGCTGCCCGGCGCCCGGGCGGGGCTGGTGGGCATGGCGGAACGGGCCGGGCTGCTCGGCGGCAGCTTCGAGGCCGGGCCGCGGGACGGGTACTGGAGGGTGCGCGCGGTGCTGCCGCGCGCCCAGGGGAACGAGGGGCGGGCATGACGATCCGGGTACTGGTGGCCGAGGACCAGGCGGCGGTGCGGGCGGCGCTGGTGATGATCCTGCGCGCCGAGCCGGGCTTCGAGGTGGTCGGGCAGGCCGCCGACGGCGAGGAGGCCGTCCGGCTGGCGCTGGAGCTGCGGCCGGACGTGGTGCTGATGGACGTGCAGATGCCCCGGCTGGACGGCGTCTCGGCGACCCGCGAGGTGGTCGCCGCCGGGGCCGGGCAGGTGCTCGTGCTGACCACCTTCGACCTGGACGAGTACGTCTACGGCGCGCTGCGGGCCGGCGCGTCCGGCTTCCTGCTCAAGGACCTGGAGGCGGACACCCTGGTCGAGGGCATCCGTACGGTGGCGCGCGGGGACGGCATGCTGGCGCCCTCGGTGACCAAGCGTCTGATCGGGGCCTTCGCCCGCCCCGAGCGGGCGGTCGGACCGGAGGCCCGGGCCGCGGTGGGCGCGCTGACCGGCCGCGAGCGGGAGGTGCTGGCCTGCATCGGCTCCGGGATGTCCAACGGGGAGATCGCGGCCCGGCTGGAGATGGCGGAGGCGACCACCAAGACGCACGTCAGCCGGATCCTGGCGAAGCTGCGGCTGCGCAGCCGGGTGCAGGCGGCGATCCTGGCCCAGGACCTCGGGCTGACCATCTGATCACCCTCTTGTCGCCACTCCGGTCGCCTTCTTGGGCGACCGACCAGGTCGGTTGCAGATCACACTCCCGATTGCTATTGCACGGGGGATTTGGGCATTAGAGTCCGGCCAGAGCGATGCGGCTCCTACGGCGGGTGACCCCTGTCCTGAGCCGCCTTCAGGGCCCGCCCGCAGGGCGGCGACGGCATCGGGAGACCCAGCCATGAGCAATGCGTCCAGCAAGCAGATCGCCGTGATCGGTGCCGGCCTGATGGGCGCCGGCATCGCCCAGGTGTCCGCGCAGGCCGGCCACCCGGTGGTGCTGCGGGACGTCACCGAGGAGGCGCTCCAGCGGGGCCTGGCGGGCATCCGCGCCTCGTACGGGAAGTTCGTCGCCAAGGGCAGGCTGAGCGCCGAGGACGCCGAGGCCGCGCTGGGCCGGATCACCACCACCACCGACCTGGGCGCCGTCGCCGAGGCCGACATCGTGGTCGAGGCCGTGTTCGAGAAGCTGGAGGTCAAGGAGGGCGTCTTCCGCGAGCTCGACAAGCTCGCCAAGGACGGCGCCGTGCTGGCCTCCAACACCTCCGCCATCCCGATCACCCGGATCGCCGCCGCCACGGAGCGCCCGGAGTCGGTCGTCGGCGTCCACTTCTTCTCGCCGGTCCCGATGATGAAGCTGGTCGAGCTGGTCCGCGGCTACAAGACCAGCGACGAGACGCTGGCCACCGCCCGCGCCTACGCCGAGGGCGTCGGCAAGGAGGTCGTGGTGGTCAACCGCGACGTGGCCGGCTTCGTGACCACCCGCCTGATCACCGCGCTGGTCGTCGAGGCCGCCAGCCTGTACGAGTCGGGCGTGGCCACCGCCGAGGACATCGACACCGCCTGCCGGCTCGGTTTCGGCCACGCGATGGGCCCGCTCCAGACCGCCGACCTGACCGGCGTGGACATCCTGCTGCACGCCGCCCGCAACATCTACGACGAGACCCAGGACGAGAAGTTCGCCGCGCCGGAGATCATGGCCCGCATGGTCACCGCCGGTGACCTGGGACGCAAGAGCGGCCGCGGCTTCTACCCGTACGAGGGCAAGTGAGCCTGCGGGGCTGAACGACCGGCGGGCCGTGCGATCGGAGCATCGTACGGCCCGCTCCGCCGGGCCGGGTGAGTTTCCTCACGCAGCGTGCCGCAGACGGGTGATTTGGGCGGTAATCGAGCGTAGGTGTGGGGCCGACCTGCGTATATTCCCTCGGACGGGTGAAGTTGCTTCAGATCTGGCCGGAACCAGCAACCTGCGGAGCCGGTTCACCGTCAGATGAGGGAACCCGGCATTCCGCCCGGGGCCGGGTGAGGGGCTGCGGCCCGCCCGGACGAACCCCCCGCTCCCGTACCCGGCACGGCCGGGGCGGACCCGCCCCGCACCAGGCCGTCCAGGCGAAGGAGGAGAGCATGCGCATCACCGGCGACCACACGGCGCTGGCCATCGAAGGCCGCCTCGACGTGCGCACCGCCGCCGACGCGCGGGTCCGGTTGCACCAGGCCGTGGACGGCGGCCTCGGCGACCTCGTGCTCGACCTCGCCCGGCTGGAGTTCTGGGACGCCACCGGGCTCGGCGTGATCATGGGCACCCACCGGCGGGCCGGCCGGATCGGCCGCCGACTGGTGCTGCGCTCCGTCCCGGCCCAGCTCCAGCGGCTGCTGGTGGCCACCAAGCTGCACCGCATCCTGGCCGTCGACGGCGCCGCGGGCGTCGCCGAGGCGCACGGGGTCGCGCTCTAGACACGGTTGCTCCGCGCGCCGGACCGCACGCCCGCGTACGTCCGACCCCGCCCGCGCAACGCCCCTGGTCAGCGCCGCCGACCGGCCGTCAGTCACGGACCGCTCTGCACGGTCGGGGCCGGATGTGCAAGAGTCTGCCCGTCAGAAGACGGCCGCCGGGGCTGCCTCCAGCCCGGCCGCGGCCGCGAGCGGGACGTCAGCCGGGCGGCGCGGGGCGCCGACGGCCGAGCACGATGCGGAGCAGAACGTGTCACAGCCATCCGGTGAGTTCCGGCAGGAGGCCGTCCGCACCCGTGGCGGTGAACTGGTCTCCGGCGGCCTGCTGGTGGGCGTCGGCGCACCGGACGGCTCCGAGGCCAGGACCTGTCCCGAGGAGTGGCGTCCGCGTCCGCGCCGGACCGGACGCAGCGAGCCCGCCCGCGGTCCGGTCGGCGGCGTCGGCCGTGCGGTCGGCCCGCTCGCGCTCGGCGCCGGGCCCGCCGACCTGCCGATGCTGGACCGCGAGGTCGACGTCGTCGAACTGCTCGGCCTGCTCTCCGAGGGCCGCTCGATACGCCTGGTCGGCCAGGCCGGCTCGGGCCGCAGCGCGCTGCTGTCGGCCGTCGCCGAGGCCGCCGCCGACCTCGCCCCCGGTGGAGTGGTGCAGCTCTGCGGCCACCGCCGGACCCTTCCCGACCTGCTCCAGGACCTCTTCGCGGCCACCCACCACGCCCCCGGCTACCGCCCCGACCCCGGGCAGCTGGCCGCCCACCTCGCCGAGGTCGGCGCGATCGTGGTGATCGACTCCGCCGAACCCGCGGGCGCCGAGCTGGAGCAGCTGCTCGCCGCCGCCCCCGGCTGCGCCTTCCTGATCTCCGCCGCTCCGGACGGCCCGCCGCTGCCGTCCGGCTCCCGGCTCCAGGACCACCTGGTGGCCGGGCTCTCCCGCTCCGCCTGCCTCGCCCTCACCGCCCGGCTGGCCGGGCGGCCGCTGGACGTCGACGAGAAGGCCTGGGCGGTGGACCTCTGGTTCGAGTCCGAGGGCCTGCCGCTGCGCTTCGTCCAGGCCGCCGCCCTGCTGCGCCAGCGGGACGTCGCGGTGGACGCGCTGGTCGCCGCCGAGGACGACCGGATGGACGTCTTCGGCGCCGTCGAGGGGCCCGTCCACGACCCGGACCCGGCGATCCGGGAGGACGCGCTGCGCCGCACCGTCCCGCTGCCCTCGGTGGCGGAGACCGCCTCGCCCGCGGTGCGGCTCGCCGAGGGCCTGAGCGAGCCCGCGCAGGCCGTGCTGCGGCTCGCCGTCGCGCTCGGCGGCGAGTGCCCCACCGCGCCGCACCTGCCGGCGCTGATCGACGTCGGGCAGGGCGAGGCCGCGCTCGCCGAACTCGCCGACGCCGGACTGGCGGTGTCCATCGGCGGG
>NZ_LFVW01000198.1:0-18263 GCF_001182915.1 Kitasatospora sp. MY 5-36 | reverse complement strand
CGGCGCGGCGGCCCGGACACCCGATCCCCCAGGTGTCCGGACCGCCGCGCCGCCGGTGCGCGGTGCCCCGGGTCAGCCCGCGAGGGTGCGGGCCAGGGCGTCGAGGCCGTCGGCGTAGATGCCGGTGAACAGGTCGACGACCTCCTGCTCGGTGGCGTTGACGGGGTTGAAGCGGCCGGACCACTGGACCTCGGCGAGGTCGGCGCGGCCGGGGACGGCGTGGACGCGGAGGGTGGAGACGTAGCCGTCGACCGGGAACGGGGCCTGGAGGATGGCGTAGCTGTACTGCCGCTCGGTCTCGTTGAAGTCGACGAGGCGCTCGACGATGACGTCGCCCTCGGGGTTCTTCAGGCTGCGCACGCGGCCGCCCTCGGAGGCGGTGCTCTCGGGGATGTAGGGCAGCCAGTCGGGCAGGGCGTCGAAGCCGCCGATGAGGCTCCAGACCTTCTCGGGGGTGGCGGGGACGGTACGGCTGACGGAGGTGGAGGCCATGGTCGTTTCTCCTGTCACTGCGGTGGGGTGTGCGGGTCGTCAGGCGTTGTTCGGCAGCGGGGCGGCCGGGCTGACCAGGCCGGCGGCGCGCAGCTCCTGCCAGAACGCGGCCGGGACGGTCTCGTTGAGGGCGGCGACGTCCTCGGCGATGCGGCCGGGCTTGGTGGCGCCGGGGACGGCGGCGGCGGTCACCGGGTGGGCGAGGGAGAACTGCAGGGCGGCGGCCTTGATGGAGACGCCGTGCTTCCCGGCCAGGGCCTTGAGCTCGGTGACGCGCTCGATGATGTGGGCGGGGGCCTGCTGGTACTCGAAGTGGGCGCCGCCGGCGAGGATCCCGGAGCTGTAGGGGCCGCCGACGACCATGTCGACGCCCTGCTCCTGCGCCATCGGCAGCAGCCGCTGGAGGGCGTGGTCGTGGTCGAGCAGGGTGTAGCGGCCGGCGAGGAGGAAGCCGTCGGGCTGCGGCTCGTCCAGGGCGAGGGTCAGCTCGATCGGCTCGGTCTTGTTGACGCCCAGGCCCCAGGCCTTGATGACGCCCTCGTCGCGCAGGCGGGACAGGACGCGGAAGGCGCCGGTGCGGGCCTCCTCGAACTTGGCGAGCCACTGGTCGCCGTGGAAGTCCTGGGCGATGTCGTGGACCCAGACGATGTCCAGGCGGTCGGTGCCCAGGCGCTTGAGGCTGTCCTCGACGGAGCGCTCGGCGGCCTCGGCGGTCCACACGTGGAGCATCTTGTTCGGGTTGCCGTGCTCGAAGAGGCCGCCCTTCTCGCCGAGGTCGCGGGCGCCCTCCTCCAGCTCGTCGAGGATGACGCGGCCGACCTTGGTGGACAGGATGTACTCGTCGCGCGGCTTGGTGGACAGCACCTCGCCCAGGCGCTCCTCGGAGAGGCCGGCGCCGTAGAAGGGGGCGGTGTCGAAGTAGCGGACGCCCTGGTCCCAGGCGGCTTCGACGGTGGCCAGGGCCTCGGCGTCGGGGATCGCGCGGAACATGTTGCCGAGCGGGGCGGTGCCGAAGCCGAGCTTGCCGGGGAGGATGTTCTTCAGGGACATGTCACTGCCTTTGCGGAGCGGGCGGGCGTCATGGGGGGACCCGCCGGGGGTTGCGTCCGCACCGAAGGATTAGTGCAAACGCGCCTTACATGCAGGAACAATAGTTGCATACGCGTGGCAATGCAAGGGGTGGGCCGATCCCGCCGTCTACGGCCGCGGGCGGGGGTGGGGCCCGGTGCCCCTCCCCCGCCCGCGCCGCCGCCCAGGTCAGGAGGCGGTGAAGGAGACCTGGTCGACGGTCCAGAAGGCGCTGTTGGTGCCGGTGTAGCGGAACTGGAAGCGGGCGGTGGTGGCGCCGGCGGGGACGGTGACGGGGAGGTTCTCGACGGTGTTGAGGTCGCTGCGGTAGGACTTCACCAGCTGCGGGGCGCCGTTGTCGAAGACCACGTAGACGTCGCCGGTCTGCGGCCCGTCGACCTTGTAGTTCGTGGCGAAGGACAGCACGCCGCGGCTCGCGCCGGAGACCGGGTAGGCGGGGCCGACCAGGGTGGAGTCGAACTGGCCGGCGCCGTGCGCCTTGTCGTCCCACTCGTCGGAGTCGGCGACGGCGAACACGTTGCGGGCGCGCACGTTGGTCTCGCGGGACTGGCCGAGCTGGGCGGCCGTCCAGAACTCGTCGGTGGCGAAGGTCCAGCCGCGCCACTCGGTGACGCCGCCGCTGGGCATGCGGGAGTTGTCGATGCTCCAGCCGGCCGGCGGGGTGTGGGTCCAGCCCTTCACGCCGGCCGGGATGCCGCTCTCGTCGGCGCGGGCCTGAAGGCTCGGGCGCAGCGCGTCGAAGGCGTCGGGGGCGATCTCGTCGATCGGGCGGCCGTCGAGCTTCCAGGCGGGGTCGAGGGCGACGCCCTCGTGCTTGAGAACGGTGGGGGCGATGTCGACGGGCTTGACGTCGTAGCGGCGGGAGCCGGGGGCGTAGCCGGTGCCGTTGGCGATCAGGAAGGTCTGGCGCTCGTTGGCGCTGTTGCCGCCGTGGCCGCCGGCGTCGGTGTGGCCGTGGTCGGTGGTGACGACGACCAGCCAGTCCTCCGAGGCGTACGTGGGCCGGGACTTGACGGCCTGGAGGACCTGGCCGACCAGGGCGTCGGCGGAGTGGAGGGCGGCCGCGTACTCGGGGCTGGTGCCGCCGTGGTTGTGGCCGGCCTCGTCGACCTGGTCGAAGTGCAGGAAGGTGGTGTCGGGGTTGCCGTGGGCGAGGTAGTCGACGGCGTCGGCGGCGGTCTTGGTGTCGTTCTCGCTCTCCTGGAGGCGCAGGTCGGCGCGGCCGTTGAAGACGTTGCCGGCGATGGGGTTCCAGGAGCCGATCACCAGGGTGGAGGTGGTGGGGTCGGCGTTCTCCAGGCGGGTGGCGAAGTCGGGGAACAGGTCGAAGCGGGAGCCGGTGAAGCTGTTGTCCTTCACCTGGTGCTTGTCGGGCCACGCGCCGGTGGCGATGGTCGACCAGCCGGGGCCGGAGAGGGTGGGGGCCAGCGGGTTGGCGTAGAGGTTGCTGGTGGCGGTCATGCCGCCGGCCATCAGGGCCTTGAGGGCGGGGGCGTCGGCGGTGAGCAGCTTGTCGTAGCGGGTGCCGTCGACGCCGATGACCAGGGTCTTGGCCTGCTTGGTGCCGTTCGGCAGGCCCTGGTACGGACCGGCGGCGGCCCCGGTGGTGGCCCCGGTCGCGGCGGGGGCGGCGGCCGTGGCGGCGGTGGTCGGTGCGATCAGCGCGGCGGCGGTGGCGGCGAGGGCCGTGGCGGCGGCGAGGGCGGCGGTGCGGGAGGTGCGCATCGAGGGCTCCCAACTGGTCGTCAGTGCGGTGCAGTTGCACCGGGAGTGAGGATGCGCCGGGCGGGCGAGGACGGGCCCTCGCCGGATCCACGGTTGTATGAACAACCGCGGAAATTCAGACCAGACCCGTTACGCTTCCGTGATCATCGACCCCGGGGAGCCGGGCACGGCCCGTACGGCCCGGTGCGGCCCGGGCGGCGCTCGGTAGGCTTGCGCGGTGAACCACCCCATCTCCCGGGCCGGCCCCGAAGCGGCCCGCGCCGGCGTCCCCGAGCACGGCCGGGTGCCCAAGTACTACCTGGTCAAGGCGCGACTGGAGGAGCTGGTCGCCGAGCTCGGCCCGGGCGGGCGGCTGCCCACCGAGGCCGATCTGGCGCAGCGTCACGGCGTCGCCCGGGCCACCGTGCGCCAGGCGCTGCGCGAGCTGCTGCTGGAGGGCCGGCTGCGCCGGCAGGGCCGGGGCACGGTCGTGGCCGGGCCGAAGATCGAGCAGCCGCTGTCCCTGAGCAGCTACACCGAGGGCGTCTCGCGCCAGGGCCTGCGCCCCGGGCGCACCCTGATCGGCCTGGACCGGCTGCCCGCCGACGCGGCGGTGGCCCGGCTGCTGGAGGTCCCCGAGGGTGAGCCGCTGTGGCACCTGGAGCGGGTGCTGCGCGCGGACGAGGAGCGCGTCGGGCTGGAGTCCACGTACGTGCCGGTGGCCCGGGTGCCCGCGCTGGACCGGGACTTCGACCCCGAGGGGTCCTTCTACGGCTACCTGCGCGAGCACGGGGTGCGCCTGGGCGCCGCCGAGGAGCGGATCGAGACGGTGCTGGCCACCCCGCGCGAGGCGCTGCTGATCGGCACCCCGCCGGCGCTGCCGATGCTGCTGCTGCACCGCCACAGTCTGGACGCCGCCGGGCGCCCGCTGGAGCAGGTGCGCTCCCTGTACCGCGGCGACCGGTTCAGCTTCACCCTCGCCCTCGGCGCCCCGGACGGCGCGGACGGCCCCCTCGGCGCCCCGGACGGCGCGGGCACCCCGGACGCCCCGGACTGCGCCCCGCAGGAGCACTGACCGTCCCGCGATCACACCCGTACCCGGGCACGGCGCACCCGGCCCCACCTTGTAGGTTTCGGTGTCACCGGCTGCGAGGGGCCGGTGACACCTGGTGGGGAAGGGGAGCCCGACCGGGCAGGGAAGGGGACGGACCCCGGACGGGAAGGGCGGACAGTGGCGACGAGCACGGCGAGCGTGTTCCGCGGTGAGGGCGTACCCGAGAGGGAACGGTTCGAGTGCTGGCGGGAGTTGGTCGGCCGCACCCGGGACAGCGAGGTGACCAGCGACCACTGCGACGACTTCCGGGCGGAGATGCGGCGCCTGGAGCTCGGGCCGGTGACCCTCCTGCGGACCTCCTTCCCGCCGACCCGCTTCCAGCGCACCGAGCGCCGGGTGCGCCGCTCGGACCTCGGGGTGTTCCACCTGACCCTGCTGCTCGACGGCGGCTTCGCCCTGACCCGCGACACCGAGCCCACCGAGACCTTCGGGCCCGGCAACCTCCACATGCTCGACAGCTCCCACCCCTTCGACCTGCGGGCCTTCGGCTCCCGCGCCCAGGCGCCCGCGGAGCGCCGGATCGAGGCCGTCGGCGTCGACTTCCCCACCGCCCTGCTGCCGCTGCCGCCGCACCGGGTGCACGAGCTGCTGGGCCGCGGCTTCTCCTCCCGGGAGGGCGCCTGCGCGCTGCTCTCGGAGTTCCTCGTCGGCCTCGACCGGCAGGCCGCCGCCCTGGGCCCGGTCGAGACCCCCCGGCTGGGCGGCATCGTGGTCGACCTGGTGGCCGCCTGGCTCGCCCGGGAACTGGACGCCGAGGCCGCCGTACCCGACGACACCCGGCAGCGGGCCCTGGTCGAGAACGTCCGGGCCTTCGTCGGACGCAACCTGCACGACCCGGAGCTGACCCCCGCCGTGATCGCGGCCGCCCACCACATCTCGGTCAGCTACCTGCACCGCCTGTTCACCCGGCAGTCCGGCGGCGAGACCGTCGCTGCCTTCGTCCGCCGCCGCCGGCTGGAGCGGGCCCGCCGCGACCTGGCCGACCCCGCGCTGCGCGACCTGCCCGTCCACGCCGTCGCGACCCGCTGCGGCCTGCCCCGCGCCGCCGAGTTCAGCCGCGCCTTCAAGACCGCGTACGGCCTCTCCCCCAGCGAGCACCGCCGGCAGGCCCTGGCCGGGGGCGCCGGCGGTTAGCCGCACGGGCGGCACGGGCTCGCCGACGGGGCGGGCTGTCGGGGCATCCGGGACCACCACGGCGGGATGCACCGTGACCAACATGTGTCACGACACATGTGTCGTGTAACCTATCTGGTATGAGCACTGCACGGAGAACCCCGACCCTCGTCTTCATCCCCTGCTTCTCCGGCGCCCCGTGGAGCGCCGAGCAGCTCGCCCCCTACGGCGAGGCGCCCACGCGCACGCTGCGCCTGCCCGAGGGCGTCGACGACATGGAGCGCTACGCCGACCACGTCGAGAACGCGGTCGCGGACCTCGACGACTACGTGCTGGTCGGCGACTCGTTCGGCGCGGTCATCGCGCTCGCGCTCGCCACCCGCCGTCCGCGGGGCCTGCGCGCCCTGGTCCTGTCCGGCGGGTTCGCGGCCGACCCGGTCGACTCCAAGCCGTGGAAGGCCCTGATGCGGGCGATCGGCAGGGCCCGCGGCCCGCTCTACCGGCAGCTGACGCTGCGGGCCCACGCCCACCGCCTCGCCTCCCCGTTCGACGGCGAGGGCCAGGTGCCCTGGAACGAGGCGCGCAGCCGCGAACTGTTCCTCGCCAACACCCCGGCCGCGTCCTTCGGCGCGCGGGTGCGGGCCGCCACGACCGCCGACTACGTCGACGCGCTCGGCCGGGTCGAGGTCCCGACCCTGCTCCTGACCCCCTCGCACGACGTGCTGATCGGCGAGAACGCCTCGAAGGTCATGCTCGCCGGCATCCCCGACGCCCGGGAGGTCGTGCTGCCGCGCACCGGCCACATGTTCCGCTTCTCCCACCCGGTAACCTACGCCGCCGCGGTCGAGGACTTCCTGGCCGCCCCGTAGACCACCCGAGAGGACATCGATGCGCAAGGCCGAGCACCTGCGGTTCGCGATCCTGGCAGCCCAGCGCGAAGGCAACCGGCTGCTGATCCAGGCCCTCAAACCCCACGGCATCACCCCCTCGCAGGCCGAGGTGCTGCGCCTGCTCCAGCAGCACGGCACCCTGAGCCTCAACGGGCTCGGGCAGCTCCTGGTGTGCGAGAGCGGCACCAACCCCAGCCGGCTGGTCGAGCGCGTGGTCGCGGCCGGGCTGGTCGAGCGCCGCGCCGACGCCGAGGACCGCCGCTACGTCCAGCTCAGCCTCACCCCCGAGGGCGCGCGCCTGGCCACCGAGGTCGCCGGGATCGAGGAGTCCCTCTACGCCGCGATGGACGCCGCCTGCGAGGGCCTGGACACCGACGCGATGCTGCGGTTCCTGCACAACTTCATCGACCCCCTCCCCTCGGGCGAGGCCCTCAACAAGCGCCTCGCCCTCGACTGACACCCGTCCTCGAAGCGTACGGGCGCGAGAACCCCGCACCGCGAGCACCCGGCGCGCACGGACGGGCCGGAAGGCCGCACCTGTCCACCCAGTGCCAAGGACTGTCGACTCGGTGCCAACACGGCGGGGGTGTCCCCCTGGCATCCTCCACGAGTGAACACCGCGCGGCGGAACATATCGTTCCGTTTCCGCGCCGACGGCCCGGCACGCCACGGGGGAGCGTGCCGGGCCGTCCTTTTCGCACCGGGCGGTCAGCGGGGTGTCGGCTGGGCGGCGGTGTCCTCCCTGGCCCAGGCGCCGGCGCCGAGGCGTCCGGTGGTGCCGAGGTCGAGTTCCGGGACGACCATCACGGGGGCCGCGTCGGCGGTGGCGCGCACCCGGACGTAGGGGGCGTTCTGCGGGTCCCCGGCGCCGGCCTCGGTGGTGTTGCGCCACACCAGGGTGGCGCGGGCGCCCTCCCCCGGGCCGAGGGCGATCTTCTGCGGCGGGTTGTCGGCGCCGGTGCCGGAGGCGATCTCGGCGCCGCCGCGCAGGATCCGCACGCCGTCGAGGGGCTTGTGGTCGGGGTCGAGCGGCTGCACCTGCGGGTAGCCGTCGAGGGTGACGGTGGCCGTCCCACAGTTGCGCAGGTGCAGGCCGACCGCGCGCAGGCCCATCGCGGCGCTGCCCTCGTCGGCGTACAGCCGCAGGCCGGAGGGCGGGCAAGGGCCGCCGGCACTGGGCGCCTCGGCGGTGGGCACGCTGCGGACCTTGAGGAGCTCCGGCTTCGGCGGGCGGGGGTTGTCGGCCTGCCCCACGGTGGGGGCGCCCGGACGGGAGCCCGACCCGGTCGCGCCGGGCGCCGCCAGGTCGATCCGCCCCTTCTCGGTGGCGCCGGGGGCGAGCCCGGTGACGGTCCGGGTGAGGTTCCCTCCCCCGCCCGGGCCGCCGCCCGGGTCGCCGAACACCGCCGCGCCCCGGTCCGGATCGGGCCCGTTGAACACCACGGTGTAGTCGTACGGTTCGGTGTTCGGGTTGGTCACCTCGTACTCGAAGCAGGTGCGGCCGACGGCGGTGATCCGCGCCCCGCCCTGGGCGAGCGCGGTCGGCTGCGGCATGCCGGGCGCGCTCGGCGGCGGGCTGCCGCACGGCCGGGGATCGCCGGAGCCCTCCGGGCCACCGCCGGAGGCCGCGGTCGTCGCGGTACCGCAGCCCGCGAGCAGCAGGGCGGCGGTGGCGACGGCGGCCACGGCGGATGCGGAGGCGGCGGGATGCCGGGCCGTCAACGGGCGGCGGGGCGGGGAGGATTGGCGCATCGGACGAGTCGATCACGCCCCGTACCGGACGGCAGTGAGCTGCGCCACGTCGCGGGCAACAGTCCTGCCACGGTCCGCGCCTCCCGGCGGACGGCACCGGGCCCCGGCCGCGCCTCCGGCCGTGTCTCCGGCAGGACCGCTCCTGCTTCCCCCGGGATTTCTCCGCCCCCCGGCTCCCGGCGCAATCCCCATGACAAGATCAGGAAGCCTGACACCCTTCACACGCCACCCCGCTCACCGGCCCCGACCCCTGTGGCCCGGGCGAGCGGTCGTCAGAGATCGGAGGACCCGCGAGGTGTCCGCAGCACCGGAGTTCCGCGGCTTCGACCTGGTCCGGCGCGGCTACGACCGCGAGCAGGTCGACCACTACCTCAGGGCCCTGTCCGGGGCCGTTTCACTGCCGCCCGTGCCGGCGTTCCAGATCAGGTGGCGGGGCTACGACCGCGACCAGGTCGACGCGCGCATCGCGGACCTCCTGCGCGGCCGGGGCGGCAGGGCGTGACCCACGTGGGCCCTTGCACGGGAAGTCGGACCGGCCGACTTCCCGTACCGGCTCCGGCCTTCGAGGCCCGCCCCTAACCGGCGGCGCCGTCCTGCGCGATGACGGCCTGGGCCCGCTGCGTCCGCGCGCTCAGCTGCTGGGCGAAGCTCCGCAGGGAGTCGGCGTTCCTCG
Source organism: Kitasatospora sp. MY 5-36 (assembly GCF_001182915.1). Lineage (NCBI taxonomy): Bacteria > Bacillati > Actinomycetota > Actinomycetes > Kitasatosporales > Streptomycetaceae > Kitasatospora > Kitasatospora sp. MY 5-36. The sequence continues at coordinate 9,436 of NZ_LFVW01000198.1, read as the reverse complement.
CGATGTACTGGTTGTCGTAGGCGGTCTCCACCGCGACGAGCCGGCCGACCGTGTTCAGGGAGATCTTGCAGGCGATGTCGGCCTCGGCCGTCGGCACCTCCTCGGGGCTGCGCGGGGGCGGCGTCCCGGCGGCGGGGGTGGTGCCCGCCGCGGGGGTGGCGCCCGCCGCGCCCCACCTGCGGTCGCTGTAGGCGTCCGCCGGGTTGGCGTAGCTGTAGCCCTTCCCCTTCATGCACGCGCTCCACTGCGCGTACGCGGCGGTCAGGCGCGGGTCGGTGAGGGGGATCCGGGGGCCCTTGTCGGGCAGGCCCTGCGCGGTGCCCGGCACCGGCGGCGGCCCGCCGAGCGCGTCCGCGCCGGCCTGCCAGCAGCCGCCCTTGGGCACCGGCCTGCCGTTGAAGCTCGTGACCGGCTTCCCCGAGGGGTCCGCTCCGTAGAGCACCGAGGTGACGTCCGGGGAGAGGGTGGAATCGGGGATGACCTGGTTGCGGTCGTACCCCTTCTCGGCCGCCTTCGCCGGGGCGAAGTACCCGTAGAGCTGGGTCCGTTCCCGGGCCGCCGTCGCCGCCTGGGTGAAGGCGTCGTAGCTCTCCTCCGGGGCCTGGAGGCCGAAGTCCTTCATGCAGCGGGCCGTGACGAGGTGCGAGGCCCGACTGATCGTCACGGCCTGTTCGGCGGTCGGCTTGTAGCCGTCGAGGGGAAGGGTGATCTGCTCCGGCCGGTCGATGACCGGCACCTGCCCTGTCGGCGGCGGGCCGGAATTCGCCTGGCCTCCACCGGAACAGGCGGAAAGGGAACTCACGGCCACGGCCAGAACGGTGAGCGCGAACGGGGCGCGTCCCCGCGGTGGCATCGGCATCGGAATTCTTCTCCTCCCTGGAGAAACGCGGAGAAAAGCGGGCGGCGGGCATCCGAGGACGCCCGCCGCCGCCGGCGGAATCACACGATCTGCACTTCGGAAACGTGCGCGCTGGTGAAGCTGAGGCTTCCGCCGGCGTAGAGGTTGTAGTTCGAGCCGTTCGCCGTGATGATGCCGTTGTTCCACTGCGAGGTCACCAGGTTCACGCCGTCGACGTTGGGGTAGATGGCCCCCACGCTGCCCGCGTAGCAGAGCTGCCAGCCCGACATCCACAGCTCGATGCCGTAGGCCTTCGCCCCGCCGCCGGGGCACTGCACGGGGCCGATGGCGCTGGCGGGCGAGGCGGCGACGACGCCTCCGCCGACCACGGTGGCGGCGGCGATTGTCACCGCGGCGATTCGCTTGCTGATGCGAAGATTCATGAAAGTACCGCTCTCCCTGTCCCATTCGACTGACGGATCGTTGCGACCTGGCGATGCGAAATGACCGGCCCGCGCCGGGCCGATTCCCCGGCCCTCGCGGCCCCGTATCGCCGACAACGGAAGAGAGTGTCACTCGCCGCCGGGATCGACCAGCCCTTGCCGATGGCCGACGGAATAAAGCGGACAAAGGTGCCCTCGGGGGCGGCGTGAAGGAATCCCGAAGACGATCGTCCGATTCGCTTCTGCCTGCGGATATGCCGGGAATTCACGGCCGGCGGAAACAGGTTGATGTACGTACATCGTCAAGCGGCCTTCGGGCCGCCCTCCGGCCGCTGTCTAGCGCAGGAGCCGCAGGGCGAGGACGTCGCAGCGGACCGGGCTCACCCGGGGCCCTTCTCCTCCACGTCCCGGTGCCGGGTGTCGAGCTCGCACTCCTTCTGTCCGACGACCCTGTCGCCCCGGGAAGGTGCTCCCCCGCACCGGCGGGGCCGGGCGCGTCGGCCGCCCAGCGCCCACCTATGCCAGTCCCGCCGAAGACCACTCGACCGGCGGAATCCGGCGCGCAGCGCCGGTCGGCCCCTCGTGAGACTGGGAGCGCAGTCGCCTCGCGGCCGATCGGTCCGCACACGTCCGGCCTGCTGTCCGGTGGGGAGCACAGGGAGCCCGGAGCCTCGGACGGGCCTCGCAGCCGCCTCAGCCCTCTTGGGAGTGAGCCCCATGCGAACCTCTGCGTTCTCCGACGACGGACCCGGCGGACCCGACCGCCTCGGCGACACCCGCGACACCCGAGCGGCCGGCGAACCGCCCGCCGGGGCGGCCGGCCGGTGCCGCCCGGCGGTGACGGCCGTCCGGGGCGGCCTGGTGTGGTTCCGCGACGACCCGTTCCTGACGCCCGAGGGCGAGGACGACGAGGACGCGCTCGTCTACGTGGAGGACGGGCTGCTGGTCTGCGAGGACGGGAAGATCGTCGCGGCCGGGGACTACGGCGACCTCGTGCGCGGCCTCCCACCCGACACGAAGATCGTCCACTACCGCGACAAGCTGATCCTCCCGGGCCTCGTCAGCACCCACGTCCACTACGTGCAGACCCGGATCATCGCCGCCTACGGCAACCAACTGCTGGACTGGCTCAAAGCGGACGTCTTCCCGGAGGAGGCCCGGTTCTCCGACCCGGACTACGCCCGCGCTGTCGCGGCCCTGTTCTGCGACGAGCTGCTGCGCAACGGCACGACCACGGCCCTGGTCAACTGCGCCACCTACCCGGAGTCGGTCGACGCGCTGTTCGCGGAGAGCGTCGGTCGCGGGATGCGGCTCGCGGCCGGCAAGGTGCTGATGGACAGCGAGGAGTGCGCGGCCCCGCCCGAACTGCTCGACGCCTCCCCCGAGGTGGGCTACGAGCAGTCCAGGGAGCTGATCGAACGGTGGCACGGGGTCGGCCGCAGCATCTACGCCGTCACCCCGCGGTTCGCCGTCGCCTGCACCCCCGGGATGCTGCGCGCGGCCGGGGAGCTCTGGCGGGAGTACCCCGGCACGCTCCTGCAGACCCACCTGGCGGAGAACCAGGTCGAGGTGGCGAAGGTCCACCAGCTGTTCCCGGAGTGCGAGGACTACGTCGACGTCTACGAGACGTACGGCCTGCTCGGCCCCGGCGCGGTCTTCGCCCACGCCGTGCACCTGTCCGAGCGCGAGTGGAAGCGCCTGTACGAGACCGGCAGCGGCGTCGCGCACTGCCCGACGTCCAACCTCTTCCTGGGCTCCGGCCTGTTCGACATGCCCCGCGCCACCGACCCCCTCCGGCGGGTACTGGTCGGACTCGGCTCCGACGTCGGCGGCGGCACCAGCCTCTCCCTGCTCCAGACCGCGGGCGAGGCCTACAAGGTCGGCGCCCTGCGGGACTTCCCGATGACCGGGGTCAAGCTGTTCTACCTGGCGACCGTCGGCTCGGCCTCGGCGATGCGCCTCGACCACCTCGTCGGCTCGCTGGAACCGGGGCACGAGGCCGACTTCATCGTCCTCGACCCGGACGCCACCCCGCTGCTCTCCGCCCGCACCTCCAACGCCGGCTCCCTCGGCGAACTCCTGTTCACCTTCGCGCTGATGGGGGACGACCGCGCCGTCCTGGCCACCTACCTCAACGGCCGGATCGCCCACGAGCGGGACGCCGACGACGCGCCCACCGGGTCCGGGCGCGAGCCCGTCCGCCGGTTCGACGCCGGCGGGGGGAAGCGGTGGCAACGGACCTCTGAGCGCAACTACATGCGGTGGACGGTCTACGACCCCGAGACCGGCTGGTCGAAGGAGCGGGGCACCACCATCAGCGTCCCCTTCGGTCCCGGCATCGACGTGTACAAGGACTCGCTCTGGTCCCTCGGCACGGGCGGCTGGAAACCCTTCCAGATGATGTGCAACCGCTACCAGAAGGAGGATGACACCTGGTACACCAGGCTCTTCGTCAACGACGTCGAGGGCGACTACGTGCTCGCGTCCGACCAGGTCGCGGTGCAGCACGCCAACGACTTCCTGTACTGCGTGAACCACCGCACCGAGGACGACGCCCGCCTGTGGTGGACGCGCTACAACTCGGAGGGCCCCGAGCATGGTTGGTCCCCGCACCGGCCGGTGGAGGACGACCGGGACGTCGCGGTCCGGTCGACCAACCCGGCCGCGACCAGCGTCTACGACGGCCTCCTGTACTGCGTGCACGACGACGAGGACGGCTTCCTGCGGTGGATCACCCACGACACCGCCACCGCGACCTGGGGCACCGACCGGCTGGTCCCCGGCGACATCGAGGTCGCCCGGGCACCGGTCGTCGAACGCTTCAAGAACGACCTGTACTGCGTGCACGACCGCGGCGGGGACGAGCTGTACCTCATCACCTACAACAGCGCGACGGACGAGTGGAGTTCCGACGAGCCCATGGTGGACACCGACGGGAACCCGATCCGCACCGGCTACCGGCCCGCCATCGCCCGGTTCAACGACTACCTGTACTGCGTCTACTTCGTCTACGAGAACGCCTACTACGGGTCGCTCTGGTGGACCCGGCTCCACGAACTCGGCGACGAGTGGAGCGTCCCGGAACACATCCCCGACGTCTACTCGAGCTCCGGGCTCGACCTCACGCCCTACTACGGCGGCCTGTACTGCATGCACCGGTTCTGAGCTGGCCCGCGCGGCCCGTCCCCGACGATCAGCCGAGGGAGAATCCCGCGGCCTTGACCGCTGCCGCGGCCGGCCCGCCCGCGCGGGACGCGGGCGGGCCGGATCGAGGACGCGGACGGTGTCGGCGGCCTCCTCGTCCATCGCGAGCAGGCCGTCCGCCCGACCTATCAGATACTGCCGACCGCCGCGGCGCGGCGCGGGAACTCCCGGCCGGGTGCGGGCGGCAGCCCGGGCCGGGCCGGGTCGGTGGGTTCGGCGGCGGGCGCTTCGAGGGACTTCGCGTGTTTGGCCGCGTCGACGGAACCGGGGCCGTGGATGGTGAGTTCGAAGTCCTGGTGCGCCTTGGCGTCCGGCGCGAACGGCAGGCGGATCCGGCCGTCCGCGACCAGGCGGCGCACCTCGGCCCGGCTCAGGCCGAGACCGAGCTGGAGCAGCCGCTCCACCCGGACCGGTGCGGGCAGCTCGAAGCGCACCCGCACCGGGAGCGGGTTCGGGTCGTCGAGCGCGTACAGCGGCATGCGGGCCTCCAGCTCCCACGTCCCGGCCCAGTCGAGCCGGTACCGGTTCTTCGCCGCGAGCGACGCGCTCATCACCAGCTCCCGTACCGCTGCCGGGTCGTTGGTCTCGTACGCCACCAGCCGGGCCGGCTCCAGCGTCGAGACGTGGGCGCGCTCGTGGACGGGCACCTTCGAGGTCCGGTCGCACGTCGCGCAGCTCAGCAGCAGCCAGACGTCGAGCAGCTTGCCGTTCGCGTTGACGCGGATCTTCCCCGAGGCGCGGTGCCGCATGCCGGGGCAGTCCGGGCACGGCCGGACGACGGTGGGCAGGGCGGACTGACGCACGGCCCACAGGGCCTTGCGGTCGGTATTCATGTGTGTGTTGGGTGCTTTCAGGACTCAGCGGGAGGGCATGCCGAACTCACTCGGCGGCTCCCGCTCTCTGACGGATGCTCACGAGGGGCGCGACCCATCACCCCGGGGCCGGTTCGTCAGGCTCCGAGGTCGATCGCGCGACAGGTACGTACTACGTGGCAGTCATCAAAAGTCCATGCGGGAGATCATGATCGGGACGGCGGCCCCCGGCAACCGAATTTCCCCGTGCCCTCGGCCGGAGGTCGCGCGCACGGCCCCGCCCACCTCCCAACACCGTCTCCACCAGGCGGGCGGTTGGAGCTTCACCCGCCCATCCGGGCGCCCGGCGCACCCCGGGAGCAGAGGTTCGGGGGAAGACCATCCGCCAGTGGTTCGGTGGTCCCGGCCGGGCCGGGACCGCCACCAGGACTCGCGGTCCGCCGGATCGAGCCGCTTGCCCTGCTGCCAGGCGATGAACTCGGGGTCGTCCAGCGTGCAGCCGTCGCGTATCTCCGGATGCACAGCCGAGCACCGCGCCCTGGCCGACTGCTCACAAACCGCCGTTGCCACAGTCGTTGACCTCACCGTCCGACCTGGGGATGAACTGGACCATGGCCCCACTGAGCGGTGTGCATCGTGAAGTAGCAGGTCACGGGCTTGGTGTGCGTCGGCGTCGGGTTGCTCACACTGGATGTGGGCGGATGACTTCGGTGAAGATCGTCCGTCAGCGGGCGACTTCGCGGTTCGTCAGGACCAGCAGGGCCCGCACCAGTGCGGTCACCCACTTCGGGTCGGTACGGCTCCCGATACAGAACGAATCCGGAGCTTTCGCCAACTGCCGCCCCACCCCGGCCGGTGGCACTCATGCGATGAGCTTCCGCAAGGAGCCGGCCGTCCTGGCCCTGACGGTGAGACAGGTCAAGATCATGGTGCGTTTCCGGTAGCGGCGAAGGTTTCGCCCAGCCCGACCCGCTGGACTGACCTCGATTAGTAGTCCGCAGAGTCATGGGAAACGGAATGATCATCCGAGTTCTGAAATCACTCGGATGGCGCATTTCTGGCGGTCGCGACAGCACCTTGATGCGTATAAGGTACCCACAGGAACAAATACGCCAACGAACGGATATGGAAATGGCCGACGCAAACTCTTCAATCCTCGAAGGCCTCAACCCCTCGGATATTGAGATCGACTCGGAGGGGAAAATCAAGATCGGAAATGCGGACATCGCCAAGGCGGTGAGGGCGGCATCCCAGGCCCCGGACACGGCAGACGCCGACTTCAACATCGGCTGTACCAGCAACAACGGGTGTGGCAAGAAGCTGACGGCACCGGCGTGACGACCCTGAACGCCGAGGGCGGCCTCGCCGAGCGGCGGTCCGCCCTCGGCGCGGCATGCGTGCGCTCTCTTCGTGACGACCATCTTCAGCTGATCGTCCTCCCCACCGAGCAGTGCAACTTCCGGTGCACCTACTGCTACGAGGACTTCACCGTCGGACGCATGGCGCCGGCCGTCGTGGAGGGCGTCAAGCGCCTCGTCGACCGGCGCCTGGACGGCTTGAGGGACCTGCGGATCTCCTGGTTCGGTGGTGAGCCCCTCCTGGCGATCGGCGTCATCGAGGAGATCTCCGGCCATGTCGCCGAAATGGCCCGCCGTACCGCCACGACCTACGTCGGCGACATGACCACGAACGCGTACCTCCTCGACTCGGCGATGGTGCGGCGGCTGGCAGCCCTGGGGATCCGGTCCTTCCAGATCTCACTGGACGGTCCGAAGCACCTGCACGACCTGACCCGAATCCGCCGGGACGGCCGGGGCTCCTTCGATCGCCTCTGGGAGAACCTGCTGGCCATCCGTAACGGCAATGCACCCGTCCAGGTTCTCCTGAGAATCCATCTGACGCCAGAGAACCTCCATGCCATGCCAGAATTCCTCCGCCGAATCCGCAAGGATTTCCTTGACGACCGCCGCTTCTCCGTTCACCTCAAGCCCGTCGAACACCTCGGCGGCGAGAACGACGCCACCACGGCCGTACTCTCCACAAGGGAACGGGAAAGAATCCTCGCAGACCTGCAGAGTGTCCTTGGGGTGGAAGATTCCACTGCCGACCGTTCCCCGTACGTCTGCTACGCGGCGCGTCCGAATTCTCTGGTGATCCGGGCCAACGGCACGGTCGGCAAATGCACGGTCTCCCTGACCGATCCCGCCAATAATGTGGGCCGGCTGACGGAAGACGGAACCCTCGAAATCGACAACGATCGCCTGCGCCCTTGGCTGAGAGGGTGGCAGAGCGGCGACTGGGACACCCTGGGCTGCCCGGCCGACGGTTTCACCCTGGGAGAGCCGCTGCTCCAGATCGGCCTCCCGCCCAACCGGTCCGCCGAATGACCGCAGCCGCCCTTGTGTCGCGGGACTACCTGGTCGACCAGGACCGCCTGCTGCGTCCCGCTCTCGACACGTGGGCCACCGAACTGGCCGAGCAGCTGGAGTCAGCCCTTACGACCCCAGGTCGGGATGCCGGCACGCTGCATGACGCCTTCGTCCACATCAACCAGGCCGGTTTCGTGGTGGCGGCGGCGGGCGACCTGACCACTGCGGCGCGAATCTGCAAGTCCCAGCTGGCACTGGTCGCCCACCACACGGCGTCCCGCAGAGACCCGCGGCTGCTCGGCCTCGCCGTGCAACCGTGGGTGAACCTCGGCAGACTGCACGCCTTGCGCCGGCGAACCCACCGCGCCGCCCCGCATTTCCGGCTCGCCGAGGACTACGACGCGCAGCGCAGCGCGGAACTCGGCCCGTGCACCATCTCCGCGGCGGCGTGGGCCGCCATCGTCGCGGCCGAACCGTCACTCCCTCAAGTCCTGTGGAACATCCACGCCAATGAGTCGGTGAAGGCGCACCTCATGGCGAGCGACCCGGCCTCGGCGCTGCGTGTCGCCGAGCGCCTCCGTGGGATGTGTCCCGTCACGGCCCAGGTCTTTCGCACCGAAGGCGAGATCCTGGCACTCCTGCACAACGGCCAACCGGAGTCGGCCGTGGCGCTGGCCGTCGATGAGCGACCTTCGTCGTTCTACGGCGAGCTGGCCTTCCATCTTCACCAGGTGACCGGCCTGGCCATGATGGGCGAGGTCCAGCGTGCCCGGCGCTCCGCCGCGGGCCTCCTCGCGGTGCTGGCCCACGTGCGGCCGCGTCAAGAGGACGCTCCCACCCTCATGCGTCAGCTCAGGCAGCTCGGCACGCTGTCGGAGGCGCTGGAACTGCCCAGGTACGCCCTTGCAGTGAACCTGCGCGGCCTGGAGCTCTGCCGCGCATACGATGACCAGCCCCTGCGTTTCCGGTTTCTGGGCTCGTTGCTCAGCCTCGCACCCGCCCACCGCTCGGCGCCGGACTGGGAGCAGGAGCACTCGCGCCTCAGCAGCGACTCCCTCTACGCCGAGGTACGTCGTGCCGGGCGCCACGCCGACGGAGTGTCGGGCAAGCCCCCGCTGGTCCGGCTAATTGCCGCAGTGAACGCGCTCTGCTCGCGCACTGCATAGCGAGGCTGGGGGGCTTGCCTGCTCGCACCACCCTCTCAGGCACCAAGAACGGCATCAGGCCCGGGATAGTACACACGTTCGTCCAGCACCATCCTCCGGTGGGCCCGACCGTCCGTGCCGCTGCTGCCGCACGGGCTGGCATCCTTCCCACCCACCCGGTCCGTACGGTGCTCGCGTCACTGCCGCCGATCACGGAAGTCCCGGCTGCCGCCGGCCCCGGGCCTTGACGGGGTTCGCGGAGCCAGAGGGTCAGGGAAGCCAGGACGACTCCTGCTCGGTAGCGTGCGGAATCGACGGCGGCGGTCCACTCCACCCGGCTCACCGCGTCGTCACGGACCTGGACATGCTTCAGCAGCCTCGCCCACGTGCCATCGGCCTCCCAGCGGGCGAACCGCTCGTAGACGGTCTGCCACGGCCCGTACCGACTGCCCGACGATCTACACGGCGGACTGCCGCGCGTGACCAGCACGAGCACCGAGGCGCGGAATCACACCAGGCCCGTGACCTGCCGCTTCACGATGCACACCGCTCACTGGCGAAGGGCCGTCAAGGGCGTGAAGGAAGTGCCGCAGCCCCCGGCGCGTGGGCGGCGGGGGCTGGCGGG